>CAMYKJ010000114.1 GCA_947258945.1 uncultured Ectothiorhodospiraceae bacterium | reverse complement strand
ACCGATATCCACGGTACCGTCCTGTACCCACAACGCCGTTTTGTCGTGACTCCCGGAGTAGCGCACCTCACTGAAGAAGGTTTCCGGCACTATGTTTTGCTGTTGCAGGAAGTAACGCGGCATCAAGTGTCCGGATGTCGAGTGCAAATCGCCAAAGCTGAAACGTCGCGTGCGCAATTCTGTGATAGTCTGCGCCGATTCTCGCGCGTTGACCAGAAAGTAGCTGGTAAATTTACGGTCAATATCCCGCATCACCAGCGGCACCGCGGATGCCTTATCATGGGCCTGAACATAGGTAACGCCGCCAAAATAGGCCAGATCGATCTGCTTTTGGGCAAAGCGTTGTACAAGATCATTGTAAGAGTCGGGAATTACCAGTTCATGCTCAACGCCGAGTTCATTCGCCAAGTAATCAAGCAGTTTTGTGTAGCGCTGCGTCAGCCGCTGCGGTTGCTGGTCAGGCAACACGCCGACGCGCAGCACTTCCAGTTGATAGTGGTCATCTGACTGTGAGCAACCGACAAGCAACCATGCAAGCAGCAGATTGAAGAACCGGCAACGCACTCGCACTATGGCTGGTTTTACCAGGATGTGAAGGCGCATGATTCCCTCCTGTCGAGCATGCCTCCCTTGAAGGGGAGATGCTTTGGAGACCGACCCGTCATTTCCGTATATTTGTTTCTCCACTCGATTGACTTGAAAAACATCAATGGCAGCCGGGCCCGGCGTTATGCATAAACCACGTGCTTGCCGGCATCACCCGCCTGCTGGAGACCCTATTTCCTGTATCATACTAAAAGTGTAGCCCCTGTAAGTTACAACCGCCTGATTCCGGGGAATCGGGCTGACGACCGCACCTCTCCACACTCCCCGCCAGCCCCGGCCCTGCATACAGGCGGCTTCGGTAACCGCATGTATTTATGATGAATCCCCGTCAATCGGGAAAACAGGGATGGCGTATGTCGCGTGAATACACCGAATATATTAATGAGGTGCACACCCTGCAGACATGTATAAAACCGACTCTTTTTACACGACTACACAGTCGCGCTATCCTGCAGGTTCGATGCTCCACCAGCCTGTGCACGCAGCCCACAACGCCGGGATATGAACCCGGTTACAATCGCCGATACTGAATGTTCAGCTTCAGCACCACTCCGCCGCTGGCCCTCTATGTCCACATGCCGTGGTGCGTGCGCAAGTGCCCGTACTGCGATTTCAATTCGCACGCGGTGAAAGACGGCATACCCGAGCAGGCCTACGTGGATACCCTGCTCGCCGACCTGGAGCAGGACCTGCCGTCGGTATGGGGACGCACGCTGGGAAGCGTATTCATCGGGGGCGGCACCCCCAGCCTGTTTACACCGGAGGCCATCGACCGGTTGCTGTGCGGCATTCGGGCACGCATCACGCTTGATCCCCGCGCCGAGGTCACGCTCGAGGCCAATCCCGGCACCGTAGACAGCGAGCACTTCCGCGGCTTCCACGACGCCGGCGTGAATCGCCTGTCGATCGGCGTACAAAGTTTCCGGGACGAACTGCTGGAGAAGATCGGTCGCATTCATGACGGGCGGGGCGCCATCCGCGCCGCCGAGGCCGCCCACGCCGCCGGCTTCGACAATTTCAATCTCGACCTGATGTTCGGCCTGCCCGGCCAGACCCTGACACAGGCACGCGCAGACCTGCACACCGCCATCGATCTCGAGCCCGCGCATCTTTCCTGGTATGAGCTGACCATCGAGCCGAACACCTGGTTTCACCGACACCCGCCACGGCGGCCGGACGACGACACATTGTGGTCCATGCAGATCACCGGGCAGTCCGTGCTGGGTGAACACGGCTTTACGCGTTACGAGGTATCGGCCTATGCACGCCACGGCAAACAGTGCCGGCATAACCTGAATTACTGGCAGTTCGGCGATTACCTCGGCATCGGTGCCGGTGCCCACGGCAAGGTCACCGATGCCGCGCGGCAGCAAATCACCCGGATGGCGAAGACACGGCACCCCGAGCGATACCTGGAAGCCGCGCACAGTGCGCAGCGCATCAGCTCATCGAGCGTGTTGTCCGCGGAGGATGCGGCGCTTGAATATGTCATGAACGCTCTGCGCCTGGATGCCGGCTTTACCCGACAGGCATTTACCGAGGCCACCGGCCTGCCGTTTGCCCACATCGAGACACCGGTTGCACGCGCACTCGGGGCCGGCCTGCTGACCGGACAGGACCAGCGGCTGCAGGCCACTGCACGCGGGCAACGCTACCTCAACGAGCTGCTGCAGTACTGGATGCCGGAGCAGGCCGCCCATGCTGACACACGTTGACTGCCCGTACTGCGGTGAACCCTTCGACACGGAGGTGGACACGTCCGCCGGCAGCCAGGATTACATCGAAGACTGCCCGGTATGCTGCCGGCCGATCGAGTTTCACCTGGACGTCAGTCCGCCGGGAGAAACCTTCACCCTCACGGCGGGACGCGACGATGAGTGACTACACGCCCGTCGATTGCGGCCTGCACAGCGCATACGAACTCGCCATCATGCAACGTCGCAGGCTGGCGCTGTCATGGCACGGTGAAGTACAGGTCGATTACAGCGAAACGGTGACACCCGTTGGTCTGTTTACACGGGATGGCGCGGAATACCTGCGCGTGCGTGATTCGCGCGACCTCGAGCACATCATCCGGCTCGACCGGATTACGGCCTGTGAGTTTCTATAGCTCCGTAATACAGCACTTATTTTCATGCCGGCCCGGTCGATAACCCGGTAAGCCACATTACCCGGTGACCCGACGTGACCAACGACCTGCATGACCTGGAACTGTTACTGCGCTCGCGCATCCCGCTGATCAGCATCGAGACACGGGATGAGCGGCACGTCAGCCAGTTATTCACGAAGCTGTCAATGCGGCTGGGTATACCGGTCATGGCCTGGTCAGCCACCACCGGGCTGCAGCGCATCGACCTGGATCTGGCGCCCCAAAAGCATGCCAGCGAGCCGCAACAGGCGCTCGGCCAGATCAAGGCGACCAATACCCCGACCATCTATCTGCTGCTGGACTTCCATCCCTACCTGGATGACCCCTACAACATCCGCCTGCTCAAGGAAATCGCCCTCGACTATCCGGAACTCGGGCACACACTGGTGTTTGTCAGCCATGAGCTGAGGCTGCCAGCCGAGCTGTCCGCCTACAGCGCGCGCTTCGAACTGTCCCTGCCGGGTGCCGAACAGATCGAAGTCCTGATCCGTGAGGAGGCAGGACACTGGTCACAGGCCCGCCGCGGCCAACAGGTGCATACCGATCGCAAGACACTCGACCTGGTCAGCAGCCAGCTGCGCGGGCTGACCACCGGCGATGCGCGGCGCATCGTCCGCACCATTATTCATGACGACGGCGCCATCAACGGCCAGGACCTCGAGCGCGTCACCCGGGCACGCTACCAGCTGCTCGAACACAACGGCGCTATTTCCTGCGAATTCGACACCGACGATTTTGGCACGGTTGGCGGCCTGCAAAACCTCAAGCGCTGGATCGAGCGCCGGCGCAGTGCCTTTCTGAACGCCCGCGACGACAAAGATATGCCCAGGGGCATATTGCTGGTCGGCGTCCAGGGCGGCGGCAAGAGTCTCGCCGCGCGCGCCATCGCCGGCCTGTGGTCGCTGCCGCTGCTGCGGCTGGACTTTGGCACCCTGTATAACAAGTTCTTTGGCGAGACCGAACGCAACCTGCGCGAGGCGCTGCAGGCGGCCGAGGCCATGGCGCCGTGCGTACTGTGGATCGATGAAATAGAGAAGGCGATTGCCTCGGGTGACAATGACAACGGCACGTCGCGCCGCCTGCTCGGCAACCTGCTGACGTGGATGGCGGAACGACAGGCGCCGGTGTTTATCGTCGCCACCGCCAACGTCATCGAACACCTGCCACCGGAGCTGATTCGCAAGGGCCGGCTGGACGAGATTTTTTTCGTCGATCTGCCGGACGCCGCCACCCGCGCGTGAAGAAAATGTCGCCCTGGATACGGAACACATCCGCAGGGAAATCCGCCAGACCCGGCCCCTGTCGCAGGTGATGGCGGAACACATTGCCCGCTTGCGCAACTGGGCCCGGGAGCGCACCGTGCCGGCGAATTAACCCCGGTTATCCACAGCAAGTCACCGGATATACACAGGTTTATCCACAGGCAATCTCACATATCTTGTTGTATAAATTACCTATTGCTTGCTAAGACTCCAGTCCAGTATCGACCCTCCATAGCCTGTGCTAGCATTTTATCCACTCCTGACAACAACAATGGCCGCGATATGCAGGCCGCACGGAGTGAGGCATGCAGGAACAGCAGGAAAACGACGGGTTTGATTTTGACCAGTGGGCCATACTCGCCCATACAGACCCGGAAGCGTTTGAATTAAAAAGAAAAAATACCATCGAGGCCGTCATCTCCGATGCGCCGGCGCGCTGCCAGATGCAACTGCGCCGCCTGCAGTGGAAGCTTGACCGCATCCGGGAAACCGCGCCAACCCCGCTGGCCGCCTGTGTGCGCATGCAGGAAATGATGTGGGACAGCGTCCTTGGCGATGACGGACTGCTGGCCCGGCTGCGGCAACTGCCCGCCCGCGATGAAAGGGGCCGGGACACTGCCCGGATACTGGATTTTCGACGCTGACGCTTGCCGACATAACGGGTATCACGTATTATTTCCGGCCTTTTCGGGGCCCTGGCAGCTATCCACGGAACCGACCAGCACAACCGGAGGCCATGATCTCAGCATCGAGGTGTGTTCCAAGTGCCACCCGTTCTACACGGGCAAGCAGAAGATGCTCGATACCGGCGGCCGCGTAGACAAGTTCCGGCAGCGCTACGGCAAGGGCTGAACAACCAGTCGATGCCTTCCAGGTATTCCTCCGGCAAAGGGGCGTCCATTACGGGCGCCCCTTTTGCGTTGTGCCTGCTGCTGTTGCTGCAGGCACAGCAAGCCCTGGCCGGTGCATGCCCCGCCCGGGAGACCAGCGAACGCGTCACCGTGGTGCATGTCTACGACGGAGACACCGTCAAGCTCGCAGACGGCCGGCGGGTACGCCTGATCGGCATCAATGCGCCGGAGCTCAGGCCAGACCAGCCTGAGGGGGAACCGTTCGCGAATGAGGCCACTGCCGCATTGCAAGCGCTGATCGATCGAAACAACCGGAGCCTGCTGCTGCAATATGGCCGGGAACACGAAGACCACTACGGTCGTATGCTGGCGCATGCTTTCCTGGACAGCGGCGACAATGTCGCCGTCCACCTGCTGCAGGCGGGCCTGGTAACCACACTGGTTGTACCGCCGAACACCTGGGCACATGACTGCTATCAGCAGCAGGAAGACCGTGCCCGGATCGAGCGCCGCGGTATCTGGAAGCACGCGCGCTACCAGGTCCACGACGCCCACAGCCTGCCGGCCTCGACCCGCGGCTTCCGGATCATCCACGCTACCGTCTCGCGCGTGCGTTATGCAGGTGGTACCGCCTGGCTGGAGCTGGAGGGTCCGCTCAGCGTACGGGTCGGCAAACAGGACCAGGTCAACTTCCCGCCTGCCTATATGGAACACCTCCCCGGCCAGACGGTCGAATTACGAGGCTGGATCAGGGCACGGACTTCCGGGCCGGTCATGACCGTCAGACACCCTGCCGCCATGGCGAAACTCAGCAAACAGGCACCATGAATTCAAGACACGCAATCAGATTGTTACTCCTCCTGGTATCCGCCCTGCTGGCCAGCGCCTGCTCGACCAATCCGGTCACCGGCAACCAGGACTTTGTCCTCATGTCGGAGGAGCAGGAAATCAGTCTCGGCCGCCAGTACAGTACCGAGATCGTCAAGGAAACCCCGGTCTATGATGACCCGGAACTGGCCAGCCTGGTACAGACAATCGGTGAGCAGGTAGCGGCCAACAGCCACCGCCCGGACCTGATCTACCGCTTCACGGTTCTGGACAGTACCCAGGTGAATGCCTTCGCCCTGCCGGGCGGCTACATCTATATTACGCGCGGGCTGCTGGCCTACCTCAACTCGGAGGCGGAGCTGGCGGCGGTACTGGGCCATGAAATCGGCCATGTGACGGCACGCCACAGCGTCCGGCAGCATGGCACAGCTACCATGGCAGGTATCCTCGGCGCTGTGGTATCGGCATCCACCGGTGTCCAGGGGGCCGGCGACCTGAGCAGGCTGGCCGGGACCGCGATCGTGCGCGGCTACGGGCGCGAACACGAGCTTGAAGCGGATCGACTCGGGGCCGAGTACCTGGCGAAGAGCGGTTACGACCCCGGGGGCATGCTCAAGGTCGTCGGCGTCCTGAAGAACCAGGAGGCCTTCGACAAGCTGGTTGCCGAACAGGAAGACCGCGAACCGACTGCCTATCACGGCCTGTTCTCGACGCATCCCGACAATGACCAGCGTTTCCAGGAAGTCGTTGCGGCGGCCGGGAAATTCCGCCAGGCAAACACCGTGCGCATCGGGCGTGACCGCTATCTTCGCGCGATCGACGGCCTCGTCTTCGGTGACAGCGAACGCGACGGGATACTGCGCAATAACCGGTTTTATCACCGCGAACTGGACTTCGGCCTGACCTTCCCGGCTGACTGGCGGATCGACAACAAATCGGACCGCGTGATGGCCACCGCGCCGGAGAACAAGGCCCTGGTACAGCTGACGATCACAGATCTCAACAAGCGCATCAGCCCGCAGGCATTCATGACGCAGCGCATGAAGCTGGATAATATGCAGTCAGGCAGGGCCATCACTGTCAATGGCCTGCAGGGCTACACCGCCATCGCCGACGGCAAGACACCCTGGGGAACCCGCCGGGTGCGCTACGCGGTCCTGTTTCGTAACGACAAGGCCTGGATAATTGCCGGTGCTGCAAAACAACGCAGCCAGATGCAGGACTATGACCCGCTCATTCTCGATACTGCAAACAGCTATCATGCCCTGACCGGGGAAGAGAAAAAACTGGCGGCCGGCAAACGCCTCCACATCATCAGGGCGGCCCCGGGGACGCGTTACGCCAACCTCGCCCGCACATCGCCCGTCACCCATCTGGCCGAGGAGCAGTTACGGCTGCTCAACGGCCAATACCCCGATGGCGAACCGGACGCTTCCAGCCTGATCAAGATCGTCCGCTAGCCTTGCCAATACGGATTTTGTGCAGCCGTTGCCAGAACTATATACTTGTCCGCAAAATCAGTCCCGGCGTTGCGCCGGACACGGGAGTCAGGCCGACTGACACATTATCGGGAGTGCTCCGGACTGCACCCACTGGAAACCATCAAGGGATCACTGGATGAACAAGATCAGCATCATCGGCGCAGGCCGCGTAGGTGAATCTACTGCACAGATTCTGGCGCAACGGGACATGTGCCACGACCTGGTGCTGCTCGATGTCCGCGATGGCGCCGCCGCCGGGGCCGCGCTGGATATCCGCCAGTCGGCCGCAGCGCACCGCTTTGACTGCCGCCTGACAGGCGGTGCCGACCCTGCCCTGCTGGCCGGTTCGGACCTGGTGATCGTCACTGCCGGTTCGCCGCGCAAACCCGGCATGTCGCGCAGCGATGTGCTGAATGTGAACCGCGCGGTCATCGATTCCGTTGTTGACCAGGTTCTGGAGCATGCGCCCGACTGTATGCTGATGCTGGTCACCAACCCGGTCGACGTGCTGACCTGGCATGCCTGGAAGCGCACCGGCTGGGACCGGCGGCGCGTGTTCGGCCAGGCCGGCGTACTGGATGCGGCGCGCATGGCCAGTTTCATGGCCGAGGAAACCGGCATCTCGGTGCGGGACGTCCACACCATGGTCATTGGCGGTCATGGCGATTCCATGGTACCGCTGACCCGCTTCAGCACGATCAACGGCTTGCCGGTCACCACCTTTGTCGACGAGAAAACCATCGAGTACATTAACGAGAAAACCCGCCATGGCGGTGCGGAAGTGCTGGAGATGCGCCAGCACAGCAGCGCCTACAATGCACCGGCGGCGGCAGTTGCCACCATGGTAGATGCCATCAACAGTAACCGCGATCGCCTGTTGTCCTGTGTCTGTGTGCTGGATGGCGAGTATGGCCATCGTGACATTACTGCCGGTGTACCGGCCATCCTCGGACGCGACGGCATCAGGAAAATTATCGAGCTGCCGCTC
>CAMYKJ010000113.1 GCA_947258945.1 uncultured Ectothiorhodospiraceae bacterium | reverse complement strand
CGGCGAACTCGACCTGCTGGTTGCCACGACCGTGATCGAGGTCGGTGTGGATGTGCCCAATGCCACGCTGATGATTATCGAGAATCCCGAGCGGCTGGGCCTGGCGCAGCTGCACCAGTTGCGCGGGCGGGTCGGCCGCGGCAGCGGGCTAAGCAGTTGTGTGTTGCTGTACCAGCCGCCCCTGTCGGAGAATGCGCGCGACCGGCTGGCCGCGCTGCGCGAGACCGGTGACGGTTTCGAGATCGCACGGCGCGACATGGAACTGCGCGGGCCGGGTGAGGTGCTTGGCACGCGCCAGACCGGCGAGATGCAGTTTCACATCGCCGATCTGTTGAGGGACGAAGAACTGCTGTCCGCCGTGGAGCAGGCTGCCGGTCAGTTGCAGCAGCTTGCCCCGGACAATATTGCGCCACTGATCCGGCGCTGGCTGGGCGAGACGGCGAATTTAGGAGAAGTGTAGGAGCGGACGTTGTCCGCGAACTGGTTGGTCTGTATCGTTCGCGCATGCCTGCGCTCCTATATCAATAGATTATTCGAAGGATGCCATGACCCGCTGGAAACCAAACCGTCATTACCTGCGTGCGGATATTCCGCGTCCCCTGTGCAGCTGGTTGCTGGATACCGCCTCGCTCACCATGCGCCTGCAGCAACTGTGCCCGGGCGAGTTTCGCGTACGGGTGCTGGCGCAGGTCACCGGCCGACCGACACTCGACGAGGCACGCGCGCTGGGTATGAGGCAGGGCGCCAGGGCCATCATTCGCCAGGTGCAGCTGCTGTGCGACGGACAACCCTGGGTCTATGCGCGCACCATTATCCCGCTGACCTCGCTGCGCGGCCGCCTGCGCCGGCTGGCACACCTGGGTACACGGCCGCTGGGCGGCATGCTGTTCGCGGATCCGGGCATGCGGCGCGAGATCGTCG
Organism: uncultured Ectothiorhodospiraceae bacterium; assembly: GCA_947258945.1. GTDB lineage: Bacteria > Pseudomonadota > Gammaproteobacteria > UBA9214 > UBA9214 > UBA9214. The sequence goes on along the minus strand of CAMYKJ010000113.1, from coordinate 3,176 downwards.
AACTGGCCTGTATCCGCAAGGGGCAGGGGCTGTTTGCAACGGCCACGCGCGGCCTGCGCTCGAAGCCGGCCGCCGTCTGGGGGCGCCGTGCGGTGTTCCGGATTGCAAACAGGCCGCTGCTGGTCACTGAAGTCTTCCTGCCGGCCTTCCCGGCGGACACTGCGACGGCGCCCCTGTGGAAAAGCCGCTGACAATCCGCATACTGGACGCATGGTGAACAAGCTGACCGAACGTCTGCACGAATACGCCATCCTGATGCGGCTGAACAGGCCGATCGGCATCTACCTGTTGCTATGGCCCACCTTGTGGGCGCTGATGATCGCCGGCGAGGGCAAGCCGGATACAAAAGTCCTGTTGATCTTCATCGCCGGGGTGGTACTGATGCGTTCCGCCGGCTGCGTCATCAATGATTATTTTGATCGCGACTTCGACCGGCATGTCTCCCGTACGCGCAATCGGCCGCTGACCTCCGGGCGGGTCTCCACCCGGGAGGCCCTGCTGCTGTTTGGCGCACTGTGTCTGCTGGCACTGATACTCGTGCTGCAACTGAACCGGCTTACCATCATGCTGTCGGCCGTCGGTGTCCTGCTGGCGGTGATTTACCCGTACATGAAGCGCGTCACCAACCTGCCACAGGTCGTGCTGGGTGCCGCATTCGGCTGGTCCGTGCCGATGGCGTTTGCCGCGCAAACAGGTACGGTGCCGCAGATCGCCTGGCTGATGTTTACCGCCACGGTGCTGTGGACGACGGCCTATGACACCATGTACGCCATGGTGGACCGGCAGGACGACATTGCACTGGGGCTGAAATCGACGGCCATCCTGTTCGGCGATGCAGACCGCGCCGTGATCGGCGGATTACAACTGTGTGTACTGGTGTGTCTGCTCATGATCGGCTACCAGGCCGAACTGGGACTCTATTATTATGCGGGTGTTGCACTGGCGGCGGGACTCGGCGTGTACCAGCAGCGCCTGATCCGTTTCCAGGAGCGTGACGGCTGCTTCCGGGCCTTCCTCAATAATCACTGGTTAGGCCTGGCGGTGTTCTTCGGCATATGGCTGGATTACGTATTACGCTAGCGCGGGATCCGCATCATTTTCCGTGCCGGACGGCACGCGCAATCACCCAGACCTCGACGTTCCCGGCACCCGCGCGCTTCAGAACGCGCGCCAGTTCGCTGGCCGTACAGCCCGTGGTCATGACATCGTCGACGATGGCCACGTGTGCCACGGGCGCGGCGCCGGTTACGGCAAAGGCATTGCGCACATTCAGCCGCCGCGCGGTCGTACCGAGCAGTGACTGTGCCTCGGTCCGGCGCGTGCGGCGGCACAGGCCATGGTCGAGCGGTATCCCCAGGGCCTTGCCCAGCGGCCGGGCGATCTCGACGGCCTGGTTGTAGCCGCGTTCACGCAGTCGTGTCGGGTGCAGCGGCATCGGCACCAGCAGGCCGGGCAGGGGCGCCGTGCGTCCACGAAGTTCCTGTGCCAGCAGGCCGGCCAGCAGGGGACCCATGCCGGGATCGCGGGCGAACTTCAGGCGTTTCAGCAGAAAATCCAGCGGTGGCTGGTAATGGAACAGCGCGGTCGCACGATCGAACGGCGGTGGCTGGCGCTGACAACGGCCGCAGAATTGCGGGGCTTCGCCGGACAGCGGACGGGCGCACTGGCGACAGCCATTTATCAGCCGCGGCAGATCATGACGGCACCCCGTACAGAGTGCCGGGCCGGCGCCGGTCCGTGCGCCGCACAGGCGACAGGCCGGCGGGAACAGGTTGTCCAGCAGGCGCCCACCCCACTTGTAAACCTTCATATCGTCGCCTGGTTGACAGATTTCGGGATTGGTTCCATAGTCCGTGGCCATTACAAACGCAGGTGAAAATATTATGACGAGGCCCGTTGTCCGTCTGTCGGAGAAAGCTGCCAGTCCTGTCCGCCATGACTGGTCGCGTGACGAGGTGCATGCAATATTCGATATGCCCTTCAACGAGTTGCTGTTCCGTGCCCAGGGTGTGCACCAGGCGCATTTTGACCCCAACGCCGTTCAGGTCAGTACCCTGCTGAGTATCAAGACGGGCGGATGTCCGGAAGACTGCAGCTATTGCCCGCAAAGCGTGCATTTCGATACCGGGCTGGAGCCGGAACGCCTGATGGATGTCGAGGCCGTCGTCACCGCGGCCAGGCGCGCGAAGGCGGCCGGTGCCTCGCGCTTCTGTATGGGCGCCGCCTGGCGCAATCCGAAGGGCAGGAATTTCGAGCGCGTGCTGGAGATGGTGACGCGCGTCCGTGCCGAGGGCCTGGAGACCTGTGCCACGCTGGGCATGCTGGATGAATCACAGGCGGCTGACCTCAGGCAGGCCGGTCTGGACTATTACAACCATAACCTCGACACCTCGCCGGAGTTTTACGGCGAGATCATATCCACGCGTACCTATGATGACCGGCTCGATACCCTCAGGCATGTGCGTGAGGCCGGTATCAACGTCTGCTGCGGCGGCATCGTCGGGCTCGGCGAGAGCCGCGAAGACCGCGTCTCCATGCTGTGCGAGCTGGCCAATCTGCCGGAGCATCCGGGCAGTGTGCCTGTCAACCGGCTGGTGAAGGTCGAGGGTACGCCACTGCAGGCGCAGGCTGACGTCGATGCGATCGAGTTCGTCCGCACCATTGCCGCGGCACGAATCCTCATGCCGGCCTCGTATGTACGCCTGTCCGCGGGGCGTACGGAGATGAGTGACGAGATGCAGGCGCTGTGTTTCTTCGCCGGCGCAAATTCGATTTTCTACGGCGAGAAACTGCTGACCACGGGTAACCCGGACACTGCGCACGATGATGCATTGTTTGCGAAGCTGGGATTGCACAGGGTGTGATGGATCGCGCCTGCAAGGCGCTTCTGCATAAGAGAGCATCGCAGGAGCGCAGGAATGCGCGATTATGGTGGTTAAAACATTCGCGGACAGCGTCCGCTCCTACAGTTGGCCAATGAAGAACCTTGCCGAACAACTCGAACGCCGCAGGCAGGACAGCCTGTACCGGGTGCGCGCTGTGCTGGACGGACCACAACGACCGGAAGTTTCCGTCAGCGGCGATTCACTGCTTTCGTTTTGCAGCAACGACTATCTGGGGCTGGCTGACCATCCGGACATCATCGATGCCTTTCATCGCGGGCTGGACCGGTTCGG
>CAMYKJ010000112.1 GCA_947258945.1 uncultured Ectothiorhodospiraceae bacterium | reverse complement strand
GCCGGGTTTGCCGGTTGGCAGGCGCAGGTCGATGATGCGCCGCTGCGAGAACAGCGACAGGTTGCCGGCCTCCGACTGCAGGCTGTACCAGTCGAAACCGGACTGTACGGTCAGCACGTCGCGCTCGTCGTAGCCCTGCGCACGCGCCGCGCCGCGCACGGCGTCCGCGGCCTCCATTACGCGCAGCGGATCATCGCCACTGATGAAATACACCGGTGCAAGCTGCCTGTTCAGGTGGGCATCGAGTTGTTCGGGTTTGAGTTGCATGTATATATAGTGCAGGAGCGGATCGCATCCGCGAATATTTTTCCAGACAATAATCGCACCTGCGAAGCGCTCCTGGAGTTACATTACTCCTGTTTCAGCGATACAATCCGCAACATCGCAAGATTTACCAGGTTTTCCTGCAGAGTCCGACGCACGAGTTTTTCCTCGCGCGCCTTGGCCAGCACGTCGGTACTGGTGTACAGGAAATCACGGCTCAGCGAAAGCGACTGTTCGGGCAGCAGGTCCCGCCGGTCGGGGCCGCTGACGGAAAAACGTATGGTCTGCCGGATCTCGTACTCGAGCACGTTGCCAACCGTGTCCACGGACAGCACCAGCTTTTCTGTAGTGTTGCCGGTAATTATCAGGACTGCGCTGGCGGCGGCCTGGTCCGTGGTCATCAGGACTGCGCTGGCGGCGGCCTGGTCCGTGGTCACCGTCGCATTGCGCGTGCGCAGCGCGTGGGCGAAGTCATTCACCAGATCGCTGTAAGGACGCAGCCCCTTGATATAGGTCACCGACATTGCCTCCGGCAGGCCGGCGCTGCCGCGCAGCTGGTACCCGCAACCTGCAAGGATCGCAATCACCAGCAGCAGGATGTTTAATTTGATTATCTTAACCACGGAATCCACGGAAGGACACGGAAAAATAAATTCAGATTGCTTTCTGGGTTTTTCATGTATCTAGTATTTTCTACCAACCACAAAATTCATGCTGTAAAAGATTTATCCTATAGTTCTGTTTTTTCATTCCGTGCGTTCCGTGGATTCCGTAGCTATGATTTATATCTGGTAATCAGAATCAAACTACGATATTCACCAGCTTGCCCGGCACCACGATTACTTTCTTCGCGGTCTTGCCGTCCATGTGCCGCAGGACGTTGTCTTCCGCCATGACGGCCGACTCGATCGCCTCGCGCGCTGCATCGGCCGGCACCTCGACCTTGCTACGCACCTTGCCGTTGACCTGCACCACCAGCGTGATCGAGTCCTGCACCAGCGCGGACTCGTCGATTACCGGCCATGCACAGTCGATGATGGCACTGTCGTGGCCGAGCGCCAGCCACAGGTTGTGGGTGATGTGCGGCACGATGGGTGCCAGCATCAGCAGGACCATTTCCAGCGCTTCCTGCATCACGGCCCGCCCCTGCGCCGAGTTATCATCGAAGCGATTCAGTTCGTTAAGCAACTCCATGTTCGCGGACACGACATTGTTGAAGGTGAAGCGGCGACCAATGTCATCGTTGACCTTCTTCAGGGTTCTGTACAGCGCAAGGCGTAATGCCTTCTGCGGTCCGCTCAACGACCCGGCATCCATTGCCGCTGCCGCACCACCGGCCGCGTGTTCATGCACCCGGGCCCACAGGCGCTTCAGAAACCGGTACGCACCTTCAACCGCGGAGTCCGACCATTCCAGCGACTGGTCCGGCGGTGCGGCCTGCATCGTGAACAGGCGCACGGTATCGGCGCCGTAGCGGTCGATAAGACCCTGGGGGTCGACCGTATTGCCCTTCGACTTGGACATCTTGGCCCCGTCCTTCAGCACCATGCCCTGTGTCAGCAGGCGGGTAAACGGCTCAGCGGGTTTTATCAGGCCCTCGTCACGCATCAGCTTGTTGAAGAAGCGCGCATACAAAAGGTGCAGCACCGCGTGCTCGATACCACCGATGTACTGGTCCACCGGCAGCCAGTAATCGACCCGCTCATCCAGCATGCCGTCGTCCTGGTCCGCGCAGGCATAGCGAGCGTAGTACCAGGAAGATTCGAAGAAGGTATCAAAGGTATCGGTCTCGCGTTCGGCCGGGCCCTTGCACTGCGGACAGCTCGTCTCGATAAACGCGCGCATCTTCTTCAGCGGCGAGCCGGTGGCATCGACCGTGACATCGGTCGGCAGCGTGACCGGCAGGTCTGACTCCGGCACCGGAACGGCACCGCACTTTGCGCAATTGATGATCGGAATGGGGCAGCCCCAGTAACGCTGCCGCGACACGCCCCAGTCGCGCAGGCGGTAATTCACCTGGCGGCTGCCGCGGCCGCGCGCCTGCAACCAGTCGGCGATGGCATCAAACGCCTGCTCTGATGTCAGCCCGCTGAACTCGCCCGAGTCCTGCAACACGCCCCGGTCGGTAAACGCCGCCTGCGACACGTCCGCCGGATCTGCATCGGCGGCCGGGTGCACGACCTGTTTGATGAGCAGCCCGTTTAGCTGCGCAAATTCGTAGTCGCGCTGATCGTGTGCCGGGACTGCCATCACGGCACCGGAGCCGTATTCCATCAACACGAAATTCGCCGCCCACACCGGCACCGCCTCACCGCTGACCGGGTGGATTGCCTGCAAACCGGTGTCCACGCCCTCTTTTTCCAGGGTCGCCATATCGGCCTCGGCCACGCGGGTGTGTGCACAGGCTTCGATAAAGTCATGCAGGAGCGGATTGTCCACGGCGGCCCCGGCGGCCAGCGGGTGTTCCGGCGCAACGGCCACGTAGGTCACGCCCATCAGGGTATCCGGGCGTGTTGTATAGATGGTAAGGGTGTCGTCGCGGCCCTCGATGCCGAATTGCATCTCGATGCCTTCCGAGCGTCCGATCCAGTTGCGCTGCATGGTGACGACCTGCTCCGGCCAGCCGTCCAGCTGCTCCAGGTCGGCCAGCAGCTCCTCGGCATAATCGGTGATCTTCATGAACCACTGCGGGATCTCGCGCCGCTCCACCGGCGCACCGGAGCGCCAGCCGCACCCGTCGATCACCTGCTCGTTGGCCAGCACCGTCTGGTCGACCGGGTCCCAGTTCACCACCGCGGTCTTCTTGTAGACCAACCCCTTGTTGAACAGGCGGGTGAAAAGCCATTGCTCCCAGCGATAGTAGTCCGGATCACAGGTCGCGAGTTCGCGCTGCCAGTCATAGCCGAAGCCCAGCTGCTTGAGCTGGTTGCGCATGTAGTCGATGTTTTCACGGGTCCACTGCGCCGGCGGCACCTGGTTCTGGATGGCGGCATTCTCCGCCGGCAGGCCGAAGGCGTCCCAGCCCATCGGCTGCAGGACGTTTTTCCCCTGCATGCGCTGGTAGCGGCTGATGACATCACCGATGGTGTAATTGCGCACATGGCCCATGTGCAGGCGCCCGCTGGGGTACGGGAACATCGACAGGCAGTAGTATTTTTCGCGGCCAGGGTCCTCGACGGCACGGAAACAGTCGTGCTCGTCCCAGTACTGCTGCGCCGCGGCCTCGACATCGCCGGGCCGGTAGGTTGCTTCCATCGGTCTCGTTGTGCTGGTCAGGAGCTGGAAGAATACCGTAGCACTCATCCGGCCCACAACACGCCAGCCCGGTTTTCCTTCACCTTGGCACGAATTTGCGCCACACTTGGACATAGACAAGGCACACAGGAAGACATGATGACCGACGAACACCCTACCCGCGAGAAATGGCTGCATGCCTATGACAATATGATGGCCCGGGTCAAGACGGCCCTTGAGGAGGCGGAGGAAAACACCCTGCCGGTACTGCGCAAGTTCATCCAGAAGGCCCGCGATACCACGGTCGAACTGGAGGAACTGACCAGGGACGAGGCCGAGAAGGTGTCCATGTACCTGCAGCGGGATATCGAGGATGCCGGCAAACACCTCGCCGAGACCGGCCATGAACTGGGCGACTGGCTGCGCTTCGACGTCGACCTGGTCGAGGACCGCTTGCTGGACATCCTCTACCGGGTCGCTGATCACACCAAACTCGAGATACAGCAGTTCGAGCACGACATCGAGGAAGGCCCGGCCTGGAACACCGGCGAGATCACCGGTCCCGGCACGCTGGTGTGCGAGACCTGCGGCGCGCTGATGCGCTTTCACGCCACCGGTGAAATTCCCGCCTGCCCCGACTGCGGCCATACCGTGTTCCACCGCCAGACGAAACCGGAAGCTCACGCGTGAGCCACGCCGGCCGCGTGCTGGCGACCCTGTTACTGACCACTGCCCTGCTCGCCTGCGCCGGCCCGGACAAACTACCCGTCCGCACACTGGAGCATGTCGTGGTGGTGTGGCTGAAGGAACCCGGCAATGCCACGCACCGCCAGACTGTCCTCGATGCAAGCGAGGTGCTGCGGACGATACCGGGTGTCCGCTCCCTGAGAAGCGGCACCGTCATCGCCAGCGAGCGCGCCATCGTCGACAGCAGTTTTGATGTTGCCCTGCTAGTGAGCTTCACCGACCGGGCTGATATGGATGCCTACCTGGTCCACCCGCTGCACGTGCAACTGGTGAATGAGACCCTGAAACCGCTGGTGGCGAAGATCCGGGTGTTTGATTTTCAGTAAGGACGTGCCAGCCAAACAAATACTCGCGCAAAGAAGCAAAAAGATATAATAAACACCACAGAGAACACAGAGGACACAGAGGACACAGAGGACACAGAGAAAAACTAATACTTATGGCCAGTAATATTACTGTCATTCCCGCGCACGCGGGAATCCAGTCAATAAACTACCACTGCTGTTGATAATTATCGGTCAGATA
>CAMYKJ010000111.1 GCA_947258945.1 uncultured Ectothiorhodospiraceae bacterium | reverse complement strand
TGTCAGTGCTGCGCATCATCGAAGAAGAGGTCATGAAGGAAGGCACCCAGCGGGTGATCGCGCACGTACCGGTCGATGTGGGCACCTACCTGCTGAATGAAAAGCGCGACCTGCTGGCCGAGCTCGAGGCACGTCACAAGATCCCGGTCATGCTGATCCCGTCACCGGCGCTGGAGACACCTGAATTCGACGTGCAGCGCATCCGTATGGATGACAGTGCCGAAATCAGGGGCGTGGCCAGCTATGACCTGACGAAGGTGCTGGAACAGCCCGAGGTGGCATTGCCGCAGGCCGAAGCGGCGGCCGCGGCCGCGGAAGTTCCCGCCGTTAAATCCGTCAAACCGGCTGCACCGGCACCACAACCCGTCGCCAGGGCCGCAACCCCCCGGGAAAAGAAACCCGGCCTGCTGAAGCGGCTGGTTGCCAGCCTGGTCGGCGGTGACAGCAGCAGCGAGGCGCACAAACCTCAGGCCAGCCGTCAGGGCAAACCGCAGCGCAGCAGCAGCGACAGCAGTGGACGTCGGAACAATCGCAGTCGTCGCGACAGCGGCCGGCGTACCGATGACCGCCAGACAGGTGCACGCCGCGGCAAACCGGCCGCTTCCCGCTCGCGCCAGCAAGCCGGGCAGCAGGAAACTGCCGCGCGCAAACAAACCACGCGGGCTGACACACCGCCGCCCGGCAAGGAGGCATCCGCCGGCGGCGAACAGGCCCAGGATCAGCCGAAACGTCGCTCGCGACGCGGGCGTCGCGGTGGCAGGCGGCGTTCCTCCGGAAAGAGCCGTGAGCAGACCGCCACCACTTCGCAAAGCCAGACTGCTATCGACAAACCGGCCAGCGACGCACAACCGGCCGCCAGCTCCGGGAATCGCCGTCCCGCGGCGGACACAGGCACACCGGTTACACGCGAGACCGCGCCGGTGCCAGCCGCCAGCACGGCACCGGCCACGGCGCCGCCAGCGGTGGTCGACAAGCCGGGCGTAACGTCGAACGAGAGTGCGGGGAACAGGGGCGGCCAGCCGTCAGCAGGCCAGGACGCGCAACCGGTGGTCAAGGAAAACGCACCCGCGGAGTAACACCGCGCACGGCGGGCCGGGGCGTGCCTGCTGCAAGTGGCCGGAATTATATGCCGTGCTGACGGCGGATTGTTTCCAGCAGCCCGGCAGAGGCTTCCTCGATCAGGTCGAGAACGCGTTCGAAACCGGTGGCCCCGCCGTAATAGGGGTCCGGAACCTCCTTGGTACCGGGGACCGATGCAAACTCGAGGAACAGTTGCAGTTTCGGGACCTGCTCGGGCGAGCACAGGCCAGACAGGTCGGCATAATTGCTGCTGTCCATTGCCAGCACGTAGTCAAACTGGTCGAAGTCGGCCGGACTGACGCGCCGCGCCCGCTGTGAGCTGAGGTCGATGCCGCGCCGCATGGCCGCTGCCGAGGCCCTGGCATCAGGCACATCGCCGATATGGTAGGCGTGGGTACCGGCCGAATCGATTACAATCCGTTCGGCGAGCGCATGCTCGCTGACCAGTTTTTCGAATACACCCTGGGCGGTCGGCGAGCGACAGATATTGCCCATGCAAACAAACAAGACTTTTACGGTGTCCATACTGAGAAATCATCTTATTGCCGGTAAGCCGCCGACCCGGCATGCTGTGGTCAGCGCGGCGTTCCGGTCAGTAAAAGCCGGCCCGCGACGTGGCTGACCGGTTTTTGGTAATCTTGGCATTATAACGGCATGGTTTGTCGCACGCGAGTACCGCCTGGCTGAAGCGCGGCATGCACGGACCCCCGGCTGATACCGAACGCAATGGATAAACAGCATTTTGCACTAGACCGGAAACACGAACGGATCGACACGGAGATTCCCTGTCGACTGGGTGTGCCGGGTGCCCGGCAGTATGAGGGGACCATCATCAACCTGTCCGCCGGTGGCCTGCGTCTGGCATGCAACCTGGAAACCTACGAAGCCATCATTCCGGCCGAGCAGCGGACGCCTGGCCAGGTCATCGATGTGATTGTGGACGTGAAGTTCTCCCTGCAACCGGACGAACAGCCCGAGATGGAACTGCAGCTCACCGCCCAGGTGATACACTCTGAACGGCTCGCGCAGGACAGCTTCCATATCGGCATCCAGTACACGGACATGCGCAAGCCGGATTTCAACCTGCTCGAGGAGCATATCAACGCAGCACTCGCCGCCGGCAAGTGAATGCCCGGTCGCGCCGGTGACGGCCTAGCCGCCCAGCAATGAGGCAACCCGCTCGAGATCCGCCTGTGTGTCCACACCCGGACCGGGGCGTTGCTGTGCTATCCCCACATGGATCCTCATGCCATGCCAGAGGACCCGCAACTGCTCCAGTTTCTCGATCCGCTCCAGCGGTGACGGCTCAAGCGTGCCGTAGGCCTGCAGGAAGTCGACGCGATAGGCATACAGGCCCAGGTGGCGCAGTGCCGTTTGCCCGGCATCGGCATCGCCGTCACGGTCATATGGTACGGGTGCACGGCTGAAATACAGGGCATAACCGTCCCGGTCAAGCACGGCCTTGACCACGTTGGGATCCTGCCACTCCTGCCTGTCCGCCAACGGGCAGGCCAGCGTGGCAACCACGGCGTCGCCGTGCTGCGCCAGACCCGCCGCGACCTGGCTGATCAGTGCAGGCGGCATCAGCGGCTCGTCCCCCTGCAGGTTGACGACGATACAGTCATCGGCCCAGCCGGACTTTGCCGCGACTTCTGCAATGCGCTCGGTACCCGAGGCATGGGTTGCGGCCGTCATGCAGGCCACGGCACCGAAATCTCCTGCCGCGGACTCGATACGCCGATCATCCGTTGCTATCACGACCTCGTCGGCACCACTTTGCATGGCCCGCTCATACACATGCTGCAGCATCGGCCTGCCTGCCAGCGGCAACAGCGGCTTGCCCGGCAGGCGGGTCGAACCGTAGCGCGCGGGTATTACGACCTTGAAGGACCCCTCCGGCATGGACGGCTGCCCCTAGATTTCTTCTTCAGCCGGGATGGCACGTGCCTCGTTCGCCAGCATGACCGGGATATCATCCTCTATGGGGAATGCCAGCCGGTCAGCCTTGCAGACAAGTTCCTGCTCCCCCTTCCTGTACAGCAGCGGCCCCTTGCACACGGGACACGCCAGTATCTCAAGCAACTTGTTGTCCACATCAGTCTCCAGTGAGTTCCAGTGAGGCCGGCCGGTCTCGGGACCCGGCCCGAACCCGCTGTTCGAGCAATTCATCCAGCCGGTCCCTGAATGCCGCTTTCATATCCACTTCAGCCGGCACATACCAGACATCGTCGCCGGCAAAGTAGCGGCATTTTACCGCATCTTTCTCCGTCATAAGTATCGTCCGGCCATCGCCGAAGGCAATATCTTCAGCCAGGAAACGATGGTGATCGGGAAATTCATGCACCTCCACCATACGCAGATCTCGCTGCAGGGCACGAAAAAACCGCTGCGGATTGCCGATGCCGGCAACCGCGTGCACCGGTTCCGACTGGAAGTCGGACAGCTTGCGCCGGGTCCCGTCCGACAGCCGGTACGCATCGCCGGTGAACATGCGCATCGGGTGTTCCCTGCCTGCACCGAGGCCGTTCACGACCACCAGGTCGACCTCGTCCAGGCGAGACACGGGCTCGCGCAAGGGTCCCGCCGGCAACATGAAGCCGGAACCAAAACGGCGTATCCCGTCAATGACGGCAATCTCTATGTCGCGCCGCAGCGCGTAATGCTGCAAGCCATCGTCACTGATGATTATGTCACAGTCGCTGTGTTGCACCAGGGCGTCTGCGGCGGCAACCCGGTCCGGCCCAACCGCCATCGGACAGTGCGTTCGCCCGGCGAGCATAACGGCCTCGTCACCCACCGTTGCCGGATCACTGTCAGGACGAACCTGCTGTGGCCACTGGCCCGCCGTGCCGCCGTATCCGCGCGCGATAATGCCCGGCCGGTAACCCTTGTCGCGCAGATAACGTGCCAGCCAGGCAACCAGCGGGGTCTTGCCGGTCCCGCCGACTGTGATATTGCCGACCACGATAACAGGCACCGCTGCCCGGTGGCTGCGCAGCAGCCCGCGGCGATAGGCAACCCTGCGCAGGCGGACCGCGATTCGAAACAACAGGGACAGGGGTGTCAGCAGCAACAGCCACGGACTGCGCGCATACCAGTGGTAATCCAGCCGCTTCATCCGGCATGCCCCCGCACGCGACTGGCGCGGTCTAGTCCCCGGCAGCCTTGGTGGTCGCTAGCGAGATCCGCGTCAGGCCGAGCTGACTGGTGGCATCGAGCACTGTCACAACGGACTGATGCGGCGAGTTGGCATCTGCCCGCACGATAACCGGCATGTCGGTACGATCACCGATCACTTTCGCGATCGCGCCCTTCAGCGTCTTCAGCTGTGTATTGACGACCTGTTCCTCGCCAATGAAATACCGGCCCTGGGCATCGACGATGATTTCCAGTGATTCGGCTTCCGGCGTATGCGGGACTGGTGCTCGAAAGTCGTCGATACCATGAAGAAAATCAGCAGCAGGAAGACGACATCGATCAGCGGTGTCAGGTTGACATCCGGTTCGTCAGAATCACCCGGTTGCAGGTTCACGGGTTGTTACCCCCTGACTTGCGGGTCCCGTGCATGATCTCGACCATCAGCATGGCCTCCTGCTCCATGCGCAGGACCAGCATCCTGACACGCCCCCTGAAGTAGCGGTAAAACATCAGGGTAGGGATGGCGACCGACATGCCGGCGGCAGTCGTCAGCAGGGCTTCCGAAATACCACCCGCCAGGGCACCCGGATTGCCGACACCCTGCGTGGTGATGGTCGAGAACACCTTGATCATGCCGATGACGGTGCCGAGCAGGCCGAGCAACGGGGTGATGGCGGCAATGGTGCCCAGGGTATTCAGGTAGCGCTCGAGTTCGTGCACGACGTGACGCCCGGTATCCTCGATACTCTCTTTCATCACCGCCCGGTCCTGGTGGCGGTTGACGATACCCGCGGCGAGGATCGAGCCGAGGGGTGAGCTGGCCTGTAGCTCGCGCATGTGTTCGTCGTTGAGCTGGTGGATTTTTTCCCAGCGCCAGACCTGTGCGACCAGGTGTTTCGGCAGTACCCGTCGCAATCGCAGTGACCACAGCCGTTCCGCGATAATGGCTACCGCGATGACCGAACATACAATGATGGGCAGCATCAGCCAGCCGCCCGCTTTCACCAGTTCCAGCACCGTATCACCGTCCTTTGTTGTCTGCCACAATCGTGACCGGTGAGAATCATACTGTATTTGCGTCAATAGCCAAACCGCGTGGCGACCGGCTCCGGCCGCCGCCACAGGCGCGGCCATGACCGGCGAAAACGGGTGACCTGCGGGCGGGCGCTGTGCGGCGACAACCTGACGCTGATAGCGCCCGATTGTCCGGTCTCCAGCACCTGGCTGCCGTGTCCGGTATAGCGTGCGATCACTTCCGGGCGCGGAAAGCGGTAACGGTTGCGGTAACCGGCCGGGACCAGCGCCATCGCGGGATCCACGGCCTCGACGAACGCAGCCGTGGAAGAGGTCCTGCTGCCATGGTGCGGGACGACCAGCACCGTGCTGGCCAGGTCATCGCCCTCGCGCCGCAGCAGATCACGTTCCACCTCCTGCTCGATATCGCCGGGCAACAACAGGCCCTGACCGCTGGCGATGACGATACGCAGTACACAGGAGGCATTATTGCCGTGGTAATCATCGTCACCCGCCGGGTGCAGCAGCGCGAATTCAACCCCGTCCCATGACCAGCGCAGACCACGGCTGCACTGCTGCGTCCGCTCCCCGGCGAACGCGGCCGGCACACTCGTCAAAATACCGTCAACCGGAAACGCCTGCAGCAGCGAGCGGGCACCGCCGATGTGATCATTGTCGCCGTGGCTGATGACCAGACGATCGATGCGGCGCACACCCAGGTAGCGCAGGTACGGGGCTATAACGGCACGCCCGGTATCGAAATCCTCACCAAACGCCGGACCGGCATCATAGACCAGGGTATGCGTGGCCGTCCTGACAACGGCCGCCAGTCCCTGACCGACGTCCAGCAGGGTCATCCATACCTCACCGTAAGCCGGCTGCGGGCGCGCTGAAAACACCAGCGGCAACAATAATAATGCAGCCGTCCAGCGACCGGGCACGCCGCGCGGCATACACAGCACGGCCACACCGGCCGTGGCCGTAAGCAGCACCCAGGGTGCGGGTTGCGGCCAGTCCAGCAGGGAAAACCGGCAGGCTGCCAGCCATTCAAGCCCGTACCACAGCAGATCCAGCAGCCAGGCCGAGGCCTGCATCACCGCCAGACCGGCCGCCTCGCTCAGGCCATGCAGCATGGCACCGGCAAGCGCCAGCGGGACAACCAGGAAACTGACCCACGGGACAGCGACGATGTTCGCCAGCGGTGCGACCAGCGATACCTGCTGAAAAAACATCAACAGCATCGGTGCCATGCACACGGCCAGTACCACCGGCATGAACAGCCAGCGCCGCGCGCCCTGTGCCAATCCCTCGCGTCCGACCGTAAACCAGGCGATCACGCTGACCGCCCAGAACGACAGCCACCACCCGGCAGACAGCAAGGATGCGGGATCGAGCAGCAGGGTGACCAGGGCGGCCATGCCGATGACAGACGCAAACGACACCCGGCGTCCGGACAGGATGGCGATCATCAGCACGCTGACCATGACCAGCGCACGCTGCGCCGGAATGGCGAATCCCGACAGCAGTGCATACAGCAGCGCGGCGAGCAGGGCTGCAACGGCGGCGGCGCGCACGGCCGGTATACGCAGGGACAAGGTGGAGGAAGCCGACCAGGCAGACCTCATACACCAGAAGACCAGTCCGGCGACCAGGCTGATATGCAAACCGGAAA
>CAMYKJ010000110.1:2097-6238 GCA_947258945.1 uncultured Ectothiorhodospiraceae bacterium | reverse complement strand
CGCTTCGCCCCGTCACCGACCGGGCCGTTGCATTTCGGTTCACTGGTCGCGGCACTCGGCAGCTACCTGGACGCCCGGCACAACCGCGGGGAGTGGCTGGTGCGGGTCGAGGATCTTGACCCGCCCCGCGAGGTCGCCGGGGCGACCGACAGCATTTTGCAGACCCTGGAGGCGTTTGGTTTCGAATGGGACGGACCGGTCGTCTACCAGAGTATGCGCAACGAACTGTACGATACCGCACTCGAGCAGCTTGCACGCAACGGAAGACTCTACGGTTGCGCCTGTACGCGCAAGGAAATCGCAGACAGCAGCCTCAAGGGACAGGGCAAAATCTACCCCGGCACCTGTCGCAACGGCCTGCCGGCCGGCCGGACGGCACGTTCTGTACGCGTGCGTGTGGACGATGCCTGCATCCGGATAACAGACCGGCTGCAGGGTATTGTGGAACAGCGCCTCGCACACGAGGTCGGCGACTTCGTGCTGCGACGCGCCGACCAGCTGGTCGCCTACCAGTTGGCCGTGGTCGTCGACGATGCCCGGCAGGGCATTACTGACGTCGTGCGCGGCGCCGATCTGCTCGATTCAACGCCGCGGCAATACTACCTGCAGCAGCAGCTGGGGCTGCCGGCGCCCCGCTACCTGCACCTGCCGGTTGTCGTCAACGCCAGCCGCGAAAAACTCGGCAAGCAGACGCATGCACCCGCGGTACAACCCGATGCAGGCAACCGGACACTGATTGCCGCACTGACCTTCCTGCAACAGGCACTGCCGAATGACGCGGCCACGGCCGGCCAGGCCGAACTGCTGCAGTGGGCTATCGAGCACTGGGATGTCGATGCCCTGCCCCGCAAACGGCTGCAGCCGGCACCGGAAATTCCGTCCGCCTGATTGTTGGCATGGCGGGCCGCGCGGCTATAATCGAACGTCACATCCATCCCCGGCACGCAGACGCCAACGGAGAGCGCTATGTCTGATAACAAGATTTACCAGGTCCCGCAAGCCTTTGCGGAGACCGCACACCTCGATGCAGAGCAGTTCCAGTCAATGTACCGGCAGTCTGTGGAGGACCCGGAAGGCTTCTGGGCGGAACAGGCGGAAAAATTCCTGTCCTGGGAGCAACCCTGGGACAAGGTACTCGACTGGGATTTCGAGACCGGCAGGGTTCGCTGGTTCGAGGGCGGCAAGCTGAATGCCTGTTACAACTGCATTGACCGGCACCTGGAACGCCGCAGCGAACAAACGGCGCTGATCTGGGAAGGCGACGATCCCGCGGATGATGCGCAGATCAGCTACGGCGAACTGTACGAGCATGTCTGCCGTTTCGCCAACGCCCTGAAGGCACGTAACGTCGGCAAGGGCGACCGGGTGTGCATTTACATGCCGATGGTGCCGGAGGCCGTGTATGCGATGCTGGCCTGTGCGCGTATCGGCGCCATTCACTCGGTGGTATTCGGCGGCTTCTCGCCCGAATCGATCAAGGACCGCATCCTGGACTCGGACTGCCAGACCGTCATCACTGCCGACGAGGGCGTACGCGGTGGCAAGACCATTCCGCTGAAAGGCAATGTCGACCAGGCGCTGCAGTCCTGCCCGAACGTCCATACGGTGTTCACCATCCGGCGCACGGCCGGCAGCATCGACTGGACCGAGGGACGTGACGTCTGGTATCACGACGCCGTTGCCGAGGCATCCGTGGATTGCCCGGTCGAATGGATGGATGCCGAAGACCCGCTGTTTATCCTGTATACCTCGGGATCGACCGGCAAGCCCAAGGGCGTCCTGCACACCACCGGCGGCTACCTGCTGTTTGCCGCTATCACCCACAAGTACGTGTTCGATTACCATGACGGCGATATCTACTGGTGCACGGCGGATGTCGGCTGGATAACCGGCCATAGCTATATCGTCTACGGACCGCTGGCCAACGCCGCGACCTCCCTCGTGTTCGAGGGCGTACCCACCTACCCGGACGCCTCGCGCTTCTGGCAGGTGTGCGACAAGCACAGTGTCAACACGTTCTATACTGCGCCGACGGCATTACGCGCACTGATGCGCCTGGGTGATGAACCGGTGAAAAAGACCTCGCGCGCGAGCCTGCGCCTGCTGGGCACCGTTGGCGAGCCGATCAACCCGGAAGCCTGGGAGTGGTATTACCATACTGTCGGCGACGCGCGCTGTCCGATCGTGGACACCTGGTGGCAGACCGAAACCGGCGGCCACATGATTACCCCGGTACCCGGCGCAACACCGATGAAACCCGGCTCTGCAACACATCCCTTTTTCGGTGTGCGACCCGCCATCGTCGACAATGAAGGCAAGGTGCTGGAAGGGGCCGCAGAAGGCAGCCTTGTCATCACATATCCGTGGCCGGGTCAGATCCGTACCGTATACGGCAACCACCAGCGGCTCATCGACACCTATTTCTCGACGTTTCCCGGCATGTATTTCACCGGTGACGGCGCACGTCGCGACGAGGACGGCTACTACTGGATCACCGGCCGCGTGGATGACGTGCTGATCGTGTCGGGCCACAACCTCGGCACCGCCGAACTGGAAAGTGCACTGGTGCTGCATCCGGCCGTGGCGGAAGCCGCCATTGTGGGATACCCGCATGACATCAAGGGCCAGGGTATCTACGCCTATGTCACGCTGGTCAACGGCGTGGAACCCACTGATGAGCTGCGCGCCGAACTCATACAGCATGTCCGCAGCGAGATCGGTCCCATTGCCACACCGGATGTTATTCAGTGGGCGCCCGGCCTGCCCAAGACGCGCTCCGGCAAGATCATGCGCCGCATCCTGCGCAAGATCGCTGCCAATGAAATGGATTCACTGGGCGACACCTCGACGCTTGCCGACCCGGCCGTGGTCGACGACCTGGTCGCCAACAGGATGGGCACCTGATAGCCCGCAGCGCATTCCGGCCGGCCTGGTGGTTGCCGGGCCGGCACCTGCAAACGCTGTACCCGTCGCTGTTCAGGCAGCGTCTTCCACCCCCCCTGCAGCGTGAGCGCCTGGAACTGCCGGACGGCGACTTCCTCGACCTGGACTGGACGGCAGCGACACAGGGTGCACGTATACTCATCCTGCACGGTCTTGAGGGATCCATCGAATCGCATTATGCAGGCGGACTGCTCAGTCAACTGTCCGCTGCCGGCTACAATGCCGGCCTGCTGTATTTTCGCGGCCGCAGCGGCACACCGAACCGCCTGCCGCGCAGTTACCATTCCGGCGACACCGGCGATCTCGACTTCGTCGTACGATACCTGCATGAACAGTTCCCGCAGCAGCCACTGGCTGTCATCGGCTTTTCGCTCGGCGGTAATGTGCTGCTCAAATGGCTGGGCGAGTCAGATACCCGCGCAGGTATACAGCAGGCAATCGCGATATCGGTACCCTTCGATCTCGATGCCGCGGCCCGGCAGCTGGACCGGGGTATCTCCCGGATCTACCGCAATCACCTGCTTGACAGGATGCGTGCAGCCGTGCGGCGCAAGGCCGCATTCCACCCGCCACCATGGCCGCTCGAACGACTCGATGAACTGCGCAGCTTCCGTGCATTCGATGATGCCATTACCGCACCGCTGCATGGATTCAGCGATGTCGACGACTATTATGCCCGCGCCAGCAGCCGGCAGTTTCTCAAGTCTATCCGGGTACCGACCGTGATACTGCAATCAGCGGATGACCCGTTCCTGCCGGTGTCCGCCCTGCCGCAGGCGGGTGAGCTGGGCCCGGACGTGATACTGGAACTCTCGCCCCACGGCGGCCATGTCGGCTTCATCGCCGGCAACCACCCCTTCTCGCCGCGTTACTGGCTGGAGCAGCGCATCCTCGAGCTGCTGGGCGACAGCGTTGGCAGCGCGTCTGCCAGCGTCTGAATCAAGCCCTTATAAAATCACTTAACCGCATGATCTGCTGAGAATCTTCTCGCCGTGCAGCCGCTCAAGGCGATGCAGTGGATGCCGATACCCTGTTCATGGCTTCCACGTACACCGCATAGAACATACAAAATCATGATTATGAACAGGTTAATTGTCGGGTTAGCACTGTATCTGTTAGCAGCCAGCGCCATGGGCGATATATGGACGTCGCTCTTCAGGGAAAAAATGCAGGAAGCAAAGAACGGTATCAGCGAGGC
>CAMYKJ010000110.1:0-2055 GCA_947258945.1 uncultured Ectothiorhodospiraceae bacterium | reverse complement strand
CGGCAATGGTGACAGGGACAGCCTGTATGACCTCGGCAAGATGTACATGCAAGGGGTCGGCACCAACATCGACTACGGCAAGGCCATCACTGCGTTCGAAAAGTCCGCCAGCCAGGGGCATATGAAATCGGCCTACAAGCTTGGACTGATCTACTACGAGGGCAGCGGCGTCAAAACCAACAGCGAGCTCGCATTCAAATGGTTCCGGCAGGCCGCCCAGGCCGATTATCCCGCGGCCCAGTACTACCTGGGCAAAATGTACGCCGAGGGTACCGGCGTCGGGAAGAACCGGGGCGAAGCCCTCATCTGGCTGGGCAAGGCCGTTGACGGAGGATTCGACCAGGCGCGCGGCGAACTGATCAACGTGTCGGAAAGCCTGAAGGCGGAGAACGTGAAAACGGAATCTTCGGCAAATAAGAAATCACCGGTAAAAAAGGCAGCCGCGCCGAAAAAGAAGTCAAAAGCCAAACGCTTTTCCATCGAAGACGTGGTGCTTGCCGGCTGGAATCGTGACGGCAGTCCCGTTGCCTGGATGCCCTCCGAGATCACGACCTGTCGCACCGAGGGCAACAAGGTCACCTGTTTCAGCGACGACCAGATACGTAACGCGGGCGATAACATCATCAAGTTCAAGACCAAGGCCATCATCAGCAACTTTTACGGCAATGGCTCCTTCAAGGTGACCTACAGAAATCTCGTTATCAGCTCATCACAGGCGGCGGCCGTCCGGACAGACGAGGACGATGATGAACCGGGCGGCGTTGATGAAGGTACGTCAGACACCTACAAGGTAAAAACCGGCTGGAGCAACCCGCACACACTCAAATGCAGGATGAAAAACAAGGGGTCGGTGTCCTGCACGAAAAACAAGGCGCATGCGATCCTGCTCACCAGCCCGACTACTGTGGTCGCCGGCACCGACAACTGAGATCTCCATACCAGGCGGCATCTGGCGACACAGCGGCAACCCTGCCAACCCCGGTAGCCGCATCATCGGCAATACCCGATAAACTGTAACACCACGGCAGTATCCTGCCGCCCTGTTGGCCGCAGCGGTAAAGCTTTGCCGCTCCTGCACGATACACAGTCAGTACCATTAATACACAGGACGTGGATATGGACATGGATGCCATCAGCAGCCAGCTGCTTTACCGCTATTCATCTGATCGTTCCGAACAAAACACGGAACAGTCTTCGCGCAAACATCACCCCCTCGACGGGCACCATCCCGGCCGCCGTGTCGGCCATGCACACCGCCATGAACAGGCGCAGGGTGTCGAGCACCGGCGAGAAGTCGGTGACGGGGATGACGACCGCAGGCATTCGAAGGAATCTGCCGGGGAGAGCGACGCCCTCTCCTATCGCCGCTCCGAACGCACCGCCCTGCATATCAGGACACAGGAAGGCGACATGGTGCGCCTCAAGATCAAGGCCAGTGAATCGCTGAGCGTTGCAGCCGGACAGGTGGACGACGACGACGGCGAGACCATCTCCCAGCTCGATCTGCAGGCGCGCAGCCGTACCCGTATCTCGTTCAAGGTCAAAGGCGATCTGAACGGGGAGGAAATGGCGGCCATCCAGTCCGTCATCGAGCAGGCCGGCGCCATGGCCGAAAACTTCTTCACCGGCGACGCCGAGGGTGCCTTTGCCACGGCCAGTGCGCTGGAGATCGATGCTGCACAGCTCGCCAACGTGCGTATCCGTATGAAGAGCAGCGAACAACTGACCTATCCGGTGTCCGGTATGCTTCCCACCCGGCTAGACGGGCCACAGGCATCTGCAGCGGAAGCGGCCGACGACAGCAGCCCGGCGCCTGTCACCGACGAGTCCGTCGATAATACCGATGCCCCGGCAGCGCCCGCAGGTGAAGTATCTGCAGGGACCGGGAACGGTGACGGCGAAGCGGCTGCGGCCGTGCCGGTTACGGATGAGACCGCAACCGATGTCACCGGTGACGATACCGGTCGCACGTCGATCATGGCCAATGCATTGCAGTCTATCGGTGTGTTCCTGAACAGCCTGATGGATGCCTTTGGTGGCAACGATGATGCACAG
>CAMYKJ010000109.1 GCA_947258945.1 uncultured Ectothiorhodospiraceae bacterium | reverse complement strand
GCAGCTCGACGGCAGCCACAGCTTTTTTATCGCAGACAGCATCGATGATGATCTGCTGCGCCGCGTTCGGGAACACGATGTACATCCGACCGGCCCGCTTTGTGGAAAGGGCGAGACACCGGTCAGGCACGAGTGCCTGGCGCTCGAGTCCGCAGTGCTGGCTGATAACGGGCCCTGGCTGGAGGGTCTGGCGGCGGCCGGCGTTCGCCAGGCCCGGCGGGCACTACGGGTCGTGCCGGACGACTTCAGCCGGGACTGGCCGACCGACGACTGCCTGGAGCTGACGTTCAGCCTGCCGGCGGGCAGTTACGCGACGGCAGTCCTGCGGGAGCTGATTGAGTACCGGGACTGCTCAGTCGGGTAGGAGAACCTGGCGATGTACAAGTATGTACAAGTACTGTGGGAAGCATGGGTGCCTGGAGTTGCCGGGTGTGATTAAAAACCTCGCGCAGAGGCGCAGAGACGGCAGAGAAAGAAACGAACACAAGGCTACAGAGAGCACAAAGGAAGAATATTTCAACGACCGTTAGGTACCGCAGCCGGGTGTGGCAGTGAAGGCCCGGGAAATCTCATGTGCGAGACGTCAAGGCACTAGTGGTTTTCTCTCTGCGTCTCTGCGCGAGGGTTTTAATCGCGCCTGCAAGACGCTCCTGCGGGTCATTCGATTTGCGGAGTGTCATCGATCGCGCTGCGTGCGCAATAGAACATACAATGCTCCCGACCGGCGTATCGTGTGCCGACCCGTAGCCCTTGCCGTGGATGATGCGCACGCAACGGCTGCCCCGGTCGCGACTGGTGACGATAAAATCCAGGACTGCGCTGCGCGCCTCGCCGGCTGTCATGCCGTGCATGTCGAGCTCGTCACCCATGGCAAGCTGTCCGCGCCGGAAGCGTTGCAGCAGCCGCTGTTGCAGGCCGGGTCGTGCGAAAAACAGAACGTCTTCGGATTTGACCCTGCCGGCGTCGTACATGTCGGAGAAGGTGTCATGATGCGCATCATCCGGGGTTGCCTGTGGCCGGCGGGGGCGTGCTGACAGCCGCCGGCCTGCAGGGGCGACCCGGTCGTGACCCAGCGTGCGCACCGGACCGACGCTGCGACGAAACAGGTCGATCTCCTCATCGGTCGGTTTTTTGCCTGAAGCCATGGAATTCCGGGTGCTGGTGGGCGATGCATGGCAACCGTAACCGCATAGCGGGTTGCGCGCAACCGACCGGTCACAGCGGTGTCGCGCGGCCCGGTTAGTCTTTATACTAGATCGCCCCGGAGACCGCTTTGGTTCGAATGACGGCAACACCTGCATGAACATGCATGAACATCCTGATCAGCAACGACGACGGCTACCAGTCCGAGGGTATCGAGGCGCTCGCGCGCGCGCTGGCAACCATCGCCGATATCCATGTGGTGGCGCCGGACCGGGACCGCAGCGGTGCCAGCAACTCGCTGACCCTGGACAACCCGATCCGCGCGCGTGTTGTCGACAACGGCTATACCTGCGTGGACGGCACGCCGACCGACTGCGTGCACCTGGCCATTACCGGGTTGCTGGACAGGGAGCCGGACATGGTGGTGGCAGGCATCAATTCCGGTGCGAATCTCGGCGACGACGTGTTGTACTCGGGGACCGTGGCGGCCGCCATGGAAGGACGCTTCCTCGGCTTTCCGGCCATCGCCGTGTCGCTGGTGACGGAACAGCCCACCCACTATGCAACGGCCGCCAGTGTCACCGTCGACCTGGTACAGCGGGTCATGGCGGGCGCACTGCCGGCGGACACCATTCTCAACGTGAACGTGCCGGACCTGCCCCTGGACCGGATCCGGGGTGTGCAGGCGACCCGTCTGGGTCACCGTCACAAGTCCGAACCGGTCGTCCGCATGAAAGACCCGCGCGGCCGTCCGGTGTACTGGGTCGGTCCCTGCGGTTCCGAGCAGGATGCCGGACCCGGTACCGACTTTCACGCAGTGCGCTCGGGCTATGTGTCAGTAACGCCGCTGGATGTTGACCTGACACGCTATGACGCGATTGATAAGCTGGCCAGCTGGCTGGGCAGGCAGGAACAGGACTCTTGATAGCGACAGACCGCGGTATCGGCATGACCTCACAACGCACGCGTGACCGGCTGGTCATGCGTCTGCGCGAGAAGGGCATCCGCAACGAAAAGGTACTCGATGTAATCGGCAAAACCCCGCGGCACCTGTTCGTGGACGAGGCGCTGGCCAGTCGTGCCTACGAGGATACGGCCCTGCCGATCGGCTACAACCAGACCATCTCGCAGCCCTATGTCGTGGCGTTGATGACCGATCTGGTGACGCGCAATAATCCGCACAAGGTGCTGGAAATCGGTACGGGTTCCGGCTACCAGGCCGCCGTGCTGGCGCCACTGGTCGAGAAGATCTACACCGTCGAGCGTATCGAGCCGCTGGCCACCCAGGCACGCCAGCGTTTCCGCAAGCTCGGTATCCGCAATGTGCGGGCCAGTTACTCCGACGGAACCGAGGGTCTGCCCGAGTTCGCGCCCTATGACGCAATCATAACCACGGCTGCTGCCGAGACCATCCCGGATGCGCTGCTGGAACAACTGTCACCGGACCGCGGTCGCCTGATCATTCCGGTCGGCGGCCGCACCTGCCAGACACTGACGGTTGTAACGCGCCAGGGCGATGCGTTTGAACGCGAGGACCTCGATCCTGTCATATTCGTACCCCTGCTGACAGGACAGACCAAATGAAAATATTTACCGGTTTATACGACAAGTGCATGGAATGGTCGCGGCACCGGTACGCCGTCAGGTACCTGTCTGCCCTGAGTTTTGCGGAATCTTCGTTCTTTCCGATACCGCCCGATGTCATGCTGGCCCCCATGAGCATGGCCAAGCCGAATCGCGCCATGTCGTATGCCGCGGTGACGACCATTGCCTCCGTGGTCGGCGGTCTGTTCGGGTATCTAATCGGCGCCTATGCCTTCGAGATCATTCAGCCATGGCTGCAGGAAACGCACTACTGGGAGAAATATCTGCACGGCCGTGACTGGTTCGAGACCTATGGTTTCTGGGCCATCCTGATTGCCGGTTTTTCACCGATACCTTACAAGATCTTCACCATCACGGCCGGCACACTGGGCATGCACCTGCCGCTGTTCGTCGCCGGTTCCCTGCTGGGGCGTGGCGGTCGCTTCTTCCTGGTCGCGGCGCTGATGGCCTGGGGCGGGCCGCGCATGGAGGAAAACCTGCGTGTCTGGATCGAATGGCTGGGCTGGGCGGTCGTGGTGCTGGCGTTCGCGGCCTATTTTTTCCTCAGGTAGGCATGCGACCGGCACTCGTCACCCTGTTGCTGGCACTGCTGTACGGGTGCTCGTCCACGGCCCAGGCCCCGGTGTCGTCGCGTGGCACGGCGCCCGAGCCGGCACCGACCGTTTCCCGGCCGGACGGTGCCGTCGTTACCCGGCCGGCAAAACCGGTCACCCGGCCGGCAAAAACCGTCAGCCAGCCGGCTGCGCGCACGAACAGCTCCCATATCGTGCGCCGCGGCGAGACCCTGTATTCGATTGCCTGGCAGCACGGCCTGACGGTCGGTGAACTCGCACGCCAGAACCGTATCCACCCGCCTTATACCATATATAGCGGACAGCAATTACGGGTCAGTCCGCCCGCGCGCGCCGTGGCGCCCGTCCGCATCCAGCCGCTGCCGGACAGGCAGGCGGCACAGCCGGTCCCGCCCAGGCTGGCTGTGAAACCGGCCCCGCAGCCGGTCCCCGGTCCGCCCGCTGAACCGGCGCCGGCGAAGGCCACACTGCCGGCCAAACAGGCCCCTGCGGCGGCAAAGCCGCCGGGCCCGGGCGGTGGCGGGTATGACGGTAGCTGGGCCTGGCCGACGCGGGGCCGTGTCCTGCGGGGATTCCAGGCCGGCGGGACGGGCAAGAAGGGCATCGACATCGGCGGGCACCATGCACAGCCCGTCCGGGAGTGGACTTGTGGGCTATGGCAGGCTTATTATCGTAAAACATAACGAAAACCTGCTCAGTGCCTACGGGCACAACAGCAAGCTGCTGGTAGCAGAGGGCGAGGTTGTCAGCAAGGGCGACAACATCGCCAAGATGGGAAATAGTGGCACCAACCGTACTGCGCTGTATTTCGAAATCCGCAAGGATGGCAAGCCGGTAAATCCCATGCACTACCTGCCCAGGAACTGATCGGGTTGAATAACGCCGGTCGTCGGACGACACACCGTCACCGGCGTACAACGAGCGGGGGGGTGCCATGGCAAAGGGCGCCGACGACAACAATAAACCGCGTACCGACCGTCAATCGACAGGCCGTAAGCTTGCTGCAGGCAGATCCACAGCCGAAAGCCACGATCCCACGCGTCTCTACCTGAACGAGATCGGCGCCTCTCCGCTGCTCACAGCGGAAGAAGAGGTGAAGTTCTCGCGCCTTGCGCAGCGCGGCGACGAGGCGGCGCGCAAGCGCATGATCGAGAGCAACCTCCGCCTGGTGGTGAAAATCGCACGTCGCTACCTCAATCGCGGGCTGGCTTTGCTCGACCTCGTCGAGGAGGGTAACCTCGGGCTGATCCGGGCGGTGGAAAAATTCGACCCCGAACGCGGCTTTCGTTTCTCGACCTATGCGACCTGGTGGATTCGCCAGACCATCGAGCGCGCCATCATGAACCAGACGCGCACCATTCGTTTGCCGATACACGTGGTGAAGGAAATCAACACCTACCTGCGTGCCGCGCGCACCCTGGCGCAGAAGCTGGACCATGAGCCCAGCGCCGAGGAAATTGCCGATTTGCTGCACAAGCCGATCAGGGATGTCGAAAAGATGCTGGGCCTGAACGAACGCACGGCATCGACGGATACCACCATACTGAACGATTCAGGGAAGACCCTGCTTGACACCATTCCCGACGAACGGACCCCGGACCCGACCGAGACGCTGCAGGAAGACGAAATACATGAAAGCATCGAGGAATGCCTGGCGCAGCTTTCCGACAAGCAGCGCGAGGTGGTTGAGCGCCGCTTTGGCCTGCATGGCTATTCCGTGTCCACACTGGAAGAGGTCGGCAGGGAGATCGGCGTGACCCGCGAACGTGTACGTCAGATCCAGATGGATGCATTGAAGAAACTGCGCAAGATCCTGGAGCACGAGGGGATCTCGATGGATGCGTTGTTGAAATAATCAAACCGTCTGGCGTGCCGCGCCAGGCCGGATCTTCTTACACCTGCCATTCGGGCTAGTACCTGTGTACTAGTCAATATTCTGTCGGTGGTCCAGGTGCATGTCGCGTCTTGCAGGCGCTATTCTGCGCAGTGGCAGTTTCCCGGGGATTGGAAGCATTCGGTAATGTTGTAATTAACTGAAATTACACATAGTGGATATAATCAACACACCATCCGGAAACGAGCCTGGATGGTGGATGCTGAATCAACCAGGGACTTTTCCTGATGCTGCATGTCAATAAGAAGCAATACTAAATAATTTTGTCTTATGGCCAGTCGCGGGAGGTTAATTATGGAACAGGCAATACAGAGTATTGAGACTGCACCTGAACACACTGTCGAAATCATTGTGCACATCACCGAAGATTTGGGAGAGCAACAGCGAGGAGACTTGATTACCGCATTGAAAGACAATGGCGGCATCACCGCTGCCGAGTTCTGTCCATTGCGCTATCATCTTATGCTGGTCAATTACGACACAGACATGTATTCCTCGCAGGATGTGCTGGACCGTGTCAAATCACAAAATGTCAATGCCCGGCTGATTGGCCCGGTTTAAATGACAATAACCGTCATGCCCGGGGGCTGTTACCAGTGTTCCCTTACTGTGGGGTGATAAAAAGAAGGAATTAGCGGCTTAAAAGTTGAACCAACTTAAAAGTTGATCCTGCTTACAGGCGGCCTTACGGCCGCCTTTTTATTTGCAGGAACGAGTATGAGCAGTGCGACCCGGCGCAGGGCGCCGGCGTGGGAAAGTTTTTAAGTGTCCCCGGCCAGGCCGGGCCGGACCGGGGATTGTAAATGTGTCGTGTTATGTGAAAGATAAATACAAGCCAAGGAGACCTGCGGTAATGGCAATGCCGATGAATCCCAGCATAATCGTGAGTAGATGATTATTTCGCCAGCCCCTGATTATCCAGTAGCTTTCCAGACCAATAAAGCCAGCTGCTGCACCATAGGCAATGAAGAGTCCCTTGGGTTCGATATCTGTGGACATGATAAAAATCATGTAAAAGACGAACGCCACCCCGATCGGTGTCAATGAGAATATCCAGTCCTGTATCTCACCAGGGCTCCTGCTGGTCGTTAACAGCTTGTTCAGCTTGCCGGTATTTTCCATATTTCTGCTCCTTGAGAGTTAACAAAAAATTTGGGATTGCAGAAAATTACATAATTCAATTGTGGTAGTCAACTGATGTACGGAAATGGGTATGCGAGTCGCGGGACGGGTATGAAAATGAGTCTCATTACGGGATGGCGTGGACCTGCCTGTACTATTACGCAGAATGCCTTTTAGAAGATGAACGCACTCACTCCATGAACCAGTCCCATAATCGTTACCTGCTGGTACTCACTGTCATTTTTGCCATTGAATGGGCCTTGCTCGCGGTATCGCCGAACGACCGGGCTGACTGGGCACTGGAAAATATACTGGTTGCTGCATTTGTAATGCTGATCGCGTTTAGCTACAAAAATTTTCCGCTATCACGCGTTTCCTATACGCTGATATTCCTGTTTCTCCTGCTGCACGAAGTGGGGGCACATTACACTTACGCCGAGGTGCCTTACGATGAATGGTGGAGTGAACGATTCGGATACAGCCTGAACCAGAGTCTGGGCTTCGAGCGGAACCACTTCGATCGCCTGGTGCACTTCTGCTACGGATTGCTGCTTGCCTATCCGGTCAGGGAGGTGTTTATCCGGATCGCCGATGTAAAGGGCTTCTGGGGATATTTTCTGCCGCTCGATCTGACAATGTCGACCTCAATGATGTTCGAGTTGTTTGAGTGGGGTGCAGCCGAACTTTTTGCCGGCGACCTGGGTATCGCCTATCTCGGGGCGCAGGGCGATATCTGGGACGCCCACAAGGATATGGTGCTGGCAAGTCTCGGCGCCTTGTGCGCAATGCTGGCGACGGCATTTATAAATATCAAACTGCAGCGTGATTTCGCACATGAATGGAATGAAAGCCTGAGAATAAAAGGTCAGTTACCACTCGGAGAGGATGAGATAAAGAGGTTCCTGGATGAAACAGGTAAAAATTGAAAGGTAGCGGTTGCCCTGGTCCGGACTGCAATTAACGGTATGCCTGCTTCTGGCTGCAC
The DNA here is from genome assembly GCA_947258945.1 of uncultured Ectothiorhodospiraceae bacterium. Classification (GTDB taxonomy): domain Bacteria; phylum Pseudomonadota; class Gammaproteobacteria; order UBA9214; family UBA9214; genus UBA9214. Next base: position 791 of record CAMYKJ010000109.1, on the reverse strand, counting down.
GCGCGAGTCCCGGCGACGACTTGCGGTCCTGCAAAGTCTTGCCGGCTGGACATCTGTATTACCCGGGCCCGGTGATACAGGACATACACCAGGGTGCATGTACGGACAGTACAACCAGGTTATCATTTTCAGTCTAATTTATTATTCATGGAATAAAGTGCTTTTCATCGCCATGTGAAACAATTCTTGACAATTCATGCATTCAATCCCGGGTGCAATACGTTTAAAGTAATAACTGAATAACCACATATAGAATCCAGTCTATAGGGAGCCAGTACATCATGAACGACATAATCAATAAATTAACCGAGGTCCTGGGACCGGCAGGCTCCGGCGCGCTTGGCCATGCATTGATTGGTCTGGCGATACTCGTCATTGGTCTGTTTATCGTCAAGTTTCTGGCCGGCCTGTTCAAGAGAATGCTGACGAAGGTTTCGGTGCTGCATCGCACCGGTTCCGATGGCACAGTCATAGACCTGGCATCACCGATTGCCTCCCTGGTCAAGGCAGTACTGACTATCTTTGTACTGATGGCGGTGCTGGAGCATTTCGGACTGACTGATGTCCTGGAGCCCTTGAAGGAGATGGTGAGCAAGTTCACGGCTGCCGTACCCAACATCATTGGTGCGGGCGTCATTGCCTATGCGGGTTGGGTCATTGCGAAGATCGTCTCCCAACTGGTCGGCGTCGGGCTCGGCAAGGTTGACGAGCAGCTGGCCGAACGCACCGGAAACGAGGAAATCCGCATCTCGAAATTCGGCAGCGCACTCATGTTTGCAGTCATCCTGCTG
>CAMYKJ010000108.1 GCA_947258945.1 uncultured Ectothiorhodospiraceae bacterium | reverse complement strand
TTCTTCCTCGCTGTCGCAGAACACCGGCACCAGCCCGACCCACAGCATGGGCAAGACCGAGGCCCACCAGGTTGCACTGGGCACCAGCACCTCGTCGCCGGGCTGCAGGTCCAGGGCGAAGAAGGCCGCAAGCAGTCCCGCGGTGCCGTTGTTGTGTGCCAGGGCATGACGGCGACCGGTGAGGCCGGCGTAGTCGGCCTCCAGTGCCTGCACCTCGGGATGAAAGCTGAGGTTGCCGTCGCGCAGTACGCGCAACACCGCCTGTTCGTCCTCGTCGGTCAGGATGGGCCAGCGGTTTGCCTGTGCATGGTCCGCGGTGACGGCTGCGGTACCGCCGAGGATGGCGGGAAGCGATGGGTCAGTGCCTGCCATGGATGTTCTCCCGCTGTCATTGATCGGTTCAGCAAGGTGCCGGGCTGACCAGCCGCCGGCGCCTCGCTCAACGGTCCGTATCCAGCCCCGCCAGCAGCCGGTCATGCTGCGTCTCGACCTGTTGTTCGTAGCGTGTCAGCGCGGCCTCGGCGTCCTCGCCATGGAAGACCTGCGCCACGGCCAGCAGGGCAGCACGGTTTTCGTTGTCATGCCCCAGTCCCTGCCGCGGCAGCCACTGGCTGATGTTGGTGCGCCGTCGCAGGTAGTCTTCCAAGGTACAGCAAAATTCATGGTCCCGACACCACTGCGGCGAAGGCAACGGCTGGTCGATGCCGGGGAAACGGCTCAGTTCCATTTCAGGGTCGGCAACGTCGCCGGTACGCGTGTCGGCCAGCGCAGGGCTAACGCGTGCCGCAATGCGGCTGCGGATCTGTGCCGCCAGTTCCCGACACCCGGTCAGCTTGCCGCCGTACACGGAAATCCAGGGGCGTTCGCGGTCCGCATGCACGATGCTGCGCCGTGACAGCTCCAGCGGATAGCGGTCCGCGACATAATCGCGTTTGACCGCGAGGGCGCGAATGCCGCAGCGCAGCGAGACGATATCCGCGGCCTGTACCTCGCGACGCAGGTGCTGGTTCGCTGTCTCCAGCAGGAAGTGCAGGTCAGACGCATCCGGCGCCAGCCCCGCCTCGATGCTGTCGATGGCCGTTTCGGTCGGCCCCCACAGCGCCACCGGTCCCCAGGGCACGCAGGTCATCACGTCGCCGTTGGTGCCCATGTCGAAGATCAGCGGGGAGTGGTGTCCTTCCTCGCGCGGCAGGCCGAGGTAGACCCCCTTGCTGAGCGCGTGCCGGTACGGCGACTCGATGCCGCATTGCGCATTCAGTTCATCGACCCACACGCCGGTGCAATTGACGATAAGCCGGGCCCGCGCCGTGGCGCCTGCGTCACCCAGGCGGTCACGCAGCTCGAGCCGCCACAGCTGTTGCTGGCGATCATAGTCTGCAGACGCCAGGTCACAGTAGTTCAGTGCGCAGCCGGCAGGTGGTGCGTGGGCGGTGAGCCAGTGCAGCGCGAAGCGTGCGTCGGAAGCGCGCAGCATGGCCTCTTCGTAACGAAAGGCGCCGCGGTGTCCGTCACGCTGGATGAGGGTGGTCTCGTCGAATTGTCTTTCATAAGATGGCAAGCGGCGGCGCCCGCCGCCAAGCAGCCAGTAAAGCGGTAGAAAACGGGTTGTGTCCAGTCACCCAGTTCCCTGATCATGCGGTCACGCGAACGCGAGAGCTTTGCGACTGTCAGCAGGTCGCCGACCCGTAGATACAGCAGGCCGCCCCAGACCATCATGCCCGAGGCCTGGCTGGAGCCGGCGGCAAAATCGTTTTTGTCGACCAGCAGGGTCCGCCAGCCCTGGCGGCACAGTTCACTGTAGAGGCTGGCGCCGTTCACCCCGCCGCCGATGACCGCGACGTCGAAGATCTCCTTGCCGGCATAGTCCCAGTTCAGGTCACGCGGACTTGACGGGCGATATGCAGCTGGGGCGGCGGCGGATTGGTTTGGCTGGCTGGTGTTGTCCGCGGGACCGGGTTTGGCTTCATACATCATGTCAACGTTAACGCAACCCGGCAGCAGGTGAAAGTCTGTTGTTGTGGCTCTGGTGCTTAAGTACCACCCGGACCGCGAAAGAATGTCGCAACGTAAACGCCCGCGGGCCGGACCTGCCTGACAGGCTGAAGAAGCAACACTGGCCGGAGGACCGAGCCGTATTCAGGCCCGTTCGATTCGGTACGGGTAATTACGAGGCCCTGGCCTTGCGTTGCTCGATGTCCTGGCTGCGCAGGTAATCCTCATAAGTGCCGTGAAAATCAACGATACCTGCGGGCGTCAGTTCGAGAATGCGTGTCGCCAGCGAAGATACGAATTCACGGTCGTGGCTGACGAAGATCAGCGTGCCCGGGTAATTTTCCAGGGCCAGGTTCAGTGATTCAATGGATTCCATGTCCAGGTGATTGGTAGGTTCGTCCATCAACAGGATGTTATTGCGCTGCAGCATTAATTTACCGAACAGCATGCGGCCCTGTTCGCCGCCGGAGATCACGCTGACGGTCTTGTTGATGTCGTCATTCGAGAACAGCAGTCTTCCCAGTGTGCCGCGGATGGCCTGTTCGTCGTCGTCTTTCTTGCCCCACTGTTCCATCCAGTCAAACAGGGGTTTGTCTTCCTTGAAATCCGCGGCATGGTCCTGGGCGTAGTATCCGGTTGACGCATTTTCCGCCCATTTGACACTGCCGGCAGTGGGTTCCAGATCGCCGATCAGGCATTTCAGCAGGGTGGTCTTGCCGATGCCGTTCGGGCCGATCACGGCAATGCGCTCGCCAGCCTCTACGCGCAGGCCGAAACCGCTGAACAGTTCTTCATCGAAGGATTTGGCCAGGCCTTTGACTGTCAGTGCGAGGCGGTGCAGCTTTTTGTCCTGTTCAAAACGGATGAACGGGCTTTTCCGGCTGGAGGGTTTCACTTCTTCCAGCTGGATTTTATCGATTTGCCGGGCGCGCGAGGTGGCCTGTTTGGACTTCGATGCATTGGCGGAGAAGCGGCTGACGAAGGCCTTGAGTTCGGCGATCTGTGCGGACTTCTTCGCGTTCTCGGTCTGCAGGCGTTCGCTCACCCTGGTCGAAGCGATCATGTATTCGTCATATGAGCCGGGATAGACGCGTATTTCACCGTAGTCCAGGTCGGCCATGTGGGTGCAGACGCTGTTGAGAAAGTGACGGTCATGCGAAATGATGATCATGGTGCAGTTGCGTTCGTTCAGCACACCCTCCAGCCAGCGAATCGCGTTGATGTCGAGGTTATTGGTGGGCTCGTCCAGCAGCATGATGTCCGGGTCCGAGAACAGTGCCTGTGCCAGCAATACGCGCAACTTCCAGCCCGGTGCGACTTCGCTCATCGGGCCGCTGTGCTGCTCGATCGGGATTCCCACTCCCAGTAACAGTTCGCCGGCGCGGGCCTCGGCGGTATAGCCATCCATCTCGGCAAACTCGGCCTCCAGCTCGGCGGCACGAATGCCGTCTGCCTCGGTCATCTCCGGGTTGGCATAAATCGCATCGCGCTCTGACTTGACTGCCCACAACTCCTCGTGACCCATGATGACCGTATCGATGACCGCGCATTCCTCGTAGGCAAACTGGTCCTGCCTGAGTTTGCCGATGCGCTCGTGCGGGTCCTTCGATACATTGCCGGAAGAGGGCGAGAGATCGCCGGCCAGTATCTTCATGAAGGTGGATTTGCCGCAGCCATTGGCGCCGATCAGGCCATAGCGATTGCCCTCGCCGAACTTGACGGAGACGTTCTCGAACAGCGGTTTGGCGCCGAATTGCATGGTGATGTTTGCGGTGGATAGCATGGTTTATTCCGGAGTTGTGTTGGTTACGGGCATCTGTGCACTATTTAGGGCTGGATTCCCGCCTGCGCGGGAATGACGGCTGGTTTTTTTATTAATGGTGCTTCTACACATGGCTCCCTAGGCGGCCGTGCGCGTGCCGCGGCGTGTGCGGTTGCGGGGATTACCCGGCGGGTTGCCAGGCCGGCCCTTGCCGGAAGCCTTGTTGCCGTTCCAGCGTCCATTGGACTTGCCGGCTGCCTGTTTCCCGCCCGGTTTCTTGCTGCCGCGACCGCCAGGCTGGTTGCGGCCGCCCTGCTGCTGGCGGCCACGGCCGTTCTGGATCGGTTCGGCCCGAATAGACGGATCGGGGGCATAGCCGTCGACGACGTCCCTGGGGATGTCGCGTTTCAGCAGGCGCTCGATGTCTCTCAGCAACTTCAGTTCATCGACGCACACCAGTGACATGGCCTCACCTTCGTTGCCGGCACGGCCGGTACGGCCGATGCGATGGATGTAATCTTCCGGCACATGGGGTAATTCGAAGTTGACCACGTGCGGTAACTGATCGATGTCCAGTCCACGTGCGGCAATATCCGTACCGACCAGCACCCGAATTTTCCCGGCTTTGAAATCAGCCAATGCCCGGGTGCGCGCACCCTGGCTCTTGTTGCTGTGAATGGCAGCCGCGGTGATGCCATCCTTGCCGAGCTGTTCGGCCAGCCGGTTGGCGCCGTGCTTGGTGCGTGTGAATACCAGTACCTGCTGCCAGTCGTTCGAACCGATCAGGAAGGACAGCAGCTCGCGTTTGCGAATTTTGTCGACCGGGTGTATCACCTGCGTGACGCTTTCCGCGGCGGTGTTGTGGCGTTCGACTTCAACCAGGGTGGGCGACCTGAGCAGCTTGTTGGCCAGCTGTTTGATCTCTTTCGAGAAGGTGGCCGAGAACAATAATGTCTGTTTGTGGTCGGGTAGCAGGGCGAGCACCTTGCGAATGTCGTGAATGAAACCCATGTCCAGCATACGGTCGGCTTCATCGAGCACCAGGATATCCACCTTCGACAGGTCGACCGATCGCTGGCCCACGAGGTCCAGTAGCCGGCCCGGGGTTGCGACCAGGATATCGACGCCCTTGATCAACCGGGTTTTTTGCGGGTTGATGCTCACGCCGCCAAATACCACGGTGGATGTCAGCGGCAGGTGCCTGCCATAGGTAACGACGCTTTCGCTCACCTGCGCGGCCAGCTCGCGGGTCGGCGTGAGCACCAGGGCGCGGATCGGGCGACGACCTGTTCCCGGCTTGGCAGTCGCCACCAGTCTTTGCAGTAACGGCAGGGTAAAACCGGCGGTCTTGCCTGTGCCCGTCTGTGCGCCACCCATGATGTCGCGTCCTTCGAGAATCGGCGGAATGGCCTGGCGCTGTATCGGGGTGGGTTCGCTATAGCCTTGTTCGGCGACAGCGCGGAGTAATTCGGCCCTGAGGCCGAGTGATTCAAATGACATGCTTGATGTTCTCCAGGGATCGGCCTGCCCAATACAAACAGTTTGGGACGGTCCAGGCGGAAACTTGCTTGTGTTACGAGGTGAACCGGGAAGGATTACCGCGTTGTAAACGGGTGCAGACCGAAGTGCACCGGAATTTGTGCGGGGGATTGTACCTGAAGTTTTGCTAAATAGGTAAAAAAGAGTTGTTTGGCTTCTTTTCCTGTACAGGGCGCCATGGTTTGACACATCGGCACAGCAGGGTACTGATGCCGTTTATCCAGGGTGTCCGCTTGCCCCCGTTCTTGCCAGAAACGGGATGAGCATGGGCACGCGCGACTGGTATTCCCTGTAGGCACTCCACAGCACGTTGAATAACAGGCGATCTGCGGTGAGGTCGGGGTAAGACCAGATCATCACCAGGACGCAGAAGTACTGGGGATGTCTGACCCATCGATACGGGCCGCGCTCCATGAAGGCGACCGCTGGTGGTGATTTGCCGCGGAGATGGCGTCTGATTGCCCGCAAACCGAAGCTGTCGAATGAACGCAGGGCCAGGTTACTCCAGACAATACCGCCGAGCGCAGCCAGGAATAACGCACGCAGGCCGAACCGCAATGCCTCGCCTGCGACCAGCACTGGCTGTGCCGAAACCTGCCAGAGTAATATGACGCCATAGAGACAGATGCCGGAGGCGATCGAGAAGATGGCACCGTGATAGTACTCCGGGGCCAGCCGGCCAAACCATGCCTTGAACGAATTGCGGACCATGCCGCTGTGCTGGGCGAAGAATGCCGCCGAAAGACACGCGTCGAAGACCAGGACGGCGCCGGTATCCTGGAAGAAAACCAGTGGGTGCCAGGGGCCTGTAAAAAGAAAGACGGTAAAGGCAAGCAGCGCCGTGCTGCCAATCGCCGCAGAGAGTATCAGGGCAAGGCGGGGCACGGGCCTGAATGGCAGGGCGTCATCGCGGTCGCCGGGCGGTCTTTTGCCTGCATGATTCATTCAGGCTGCCGCGATGTCAAAATCAGCATGCATGATTTTATGGCGCCATTCGCCGCTGCCGCGTGCAGCCTGTACAGACCACTTCTGTCCCTGGGGCCCGATCGAGCGTGTGAACGGCCTCAGCGCACGACTTCCCTGACATCAGGAAAATCGTGCGCTGAGCCCAGGAAGCTTCGTTTAGCCATGCTTATTCGTGACTTAAGCCGAATTCAAAGCTGTCGATCTTGATGCCCTCGGGAAATGCAGTCTTCAGGCGTCTTTCAAACTCCTGGTAAACCTCCGCCTTGTGTTGCTGGACGTCATAATCGCGACTTTCCATGTTGATGCCTTCTACCTCCAGATCCAGCTTGAACTCGATATCCGGGGCGATTTGAAATCGTATTTTTGCCATAAAGGGCTCCTGTTTCCATATGAGTGCCAGATTACCTTGTACCATAATTTCGCCCCCGGTATTTCAACGGGAGTGGCCGATTGACCGGCCTGTGGCGACTTCTCTTCGGTATACGGATTTCTATAATGCCGTTGTTTGTGCTCTTCGTCATGCGGCGCCAGTCGGCGTCGAAGGGGAGCCGCAGCTGCTTGCGTAAACGCATCTTCCAGCGTGAGACACCGCCGGCCCCGCGGTCATATTCTTCCTGCCGGCCACCCCGGGCGATTTGCACGACCAGGCGGTTACGCCAGGGGAATACCTCGACGTCCCCGGCGCGTAACCCATTGAGGTAGGCGCGGACGAAATAACCGGCCCGGGTCACCCCCGTTTGCAGGCGCAGTGAGCCCGAATCCTGATGGCCACCCGCAGGTCCTGCGTCAGGATGGTAATCCCAGTCGGTAGAGTAAACATAACTGCCGTGGCTCCAGGCAGTCACAGGCAAGCATGCCGCGAACAGCACACAGGTAAACAACAGGCGGGTACCTGGCTGCATGGTTGTTGCCTCCTGGTTTCGTGATCCCTAGCGCAATGCGTCGTACATTTTCTTCTTCTTTTTCTTCTTGCAAAGGTGGGTGACATTCATGCTGATATGGTGCGGCGAATATAATGTAGTCCTGATCAGCCAGCCCCCGGACGGCGTCTGCGCCTGTTCGGTCATGGTCCTGATGTGGGTGGTATCGTCATAGGCATCTTCGATGACATCGTATACAAGTTTCATTGTTATCTCCTTGTAATGGACAGGATTAGAGGCAGGCTACAGGCTGCCCCGGGTTATGCGTCGTGATTTTCCCTGTTAACGCCCAGTATAGTCCGGGTCAGGGGAGACAGGTATCGCGATGCCTTGAAAAAGGGACCTTTTCCGGGACGAACCCGGGCGTGCCCGGGCCGATGAACGCCGGGATGGAAAGAACCGGCTGCTGAGCTAGTATTCCTCTTCAGGTTCCGCCCGTTCGGCGGCGACATAGGGGATCAGCTGATAGTGGCTGGCCGGCTGGCCACAGACGGGACAGTGCCCGGCGGGGCGCTCGACCAGCGTGGACCCGCAGATCTGGCAAACATGATAGTCCACGAATTCGCCTTCGATATGGGCGATCAGAAACCTGAACCATTTCTTCGCGGCATCCTGCATGCGCCCCAGCAGTTCCCGATGCTGCTTCTCCGCCTCCCAGG
>CAMYKJ010000107.1:2915-7073 GCA_947258945.1 uncultured Ectothiorhodospiraceae bacterium | reverse complement strand
CCTCGAGGCGAAAGTCTCCAAGGATGAGGTCGAGCTGTCCAAGAGCAATATCCTGCTGATCGGGCCAACCGGCTCGGGCAAGACCCTGCTGGCCGAGACCCTCGCCAGGTTCCTCGATGTGCCGTTTACAATCGCCGATGCAACCACCCTGACGGAAGCCGGTTACGTGGGCGAAGATGTCGAAAACATCATCCAGAAGCTGCTGCAAAAATGCGATTACGATGTCGACAAGGCCCAGACGGGCATCGTCTACATCGACGAAATCGACAAGATCTCGCGGAAGTCGGATAACCCCTCCATTACCCGTGATGTATCGGGCGAGGGTGTCCAGCAGGCCCTGCTGAAACTGATCGAGGGTACGATTGCCTCGGTGCCGCCGCAGGGTGGACGGAAACATCCGCAGCAGGAATTCCTGCAGGTCGACACCGCCAATATCCTGTTCATCGTCGGCGGTGCGTTCGCCGGTCTCGACAAGATCATTCGCGGTCGTTCTGAAACCGGCGGCATCGGCTTTTCCGCCGAGGTCAAGAGCAAGGATGAAGAACAGAACCTCGGCGAAATCCTCTACGATGTCGAGCCGGAAGACCTGATCAAGTATGGCCTGATTCCCGAGTTTGTCGGCCGCCTGCCGGTCGTGGCCACACTGGAGGAGCTCGATGAGGACGCGCTCGTCGAGATTTTGACGGAGCCGAAGAATGCCCTCACCAAGCAGTATGAAAAACTGTTTGACATGGAAGGCTGTGAAATCGAGTTCCGGGAAGATGCCCTGCGGGCGGTTGCAACCAGGGCCATGGAACGCAAGACCGGCGCACGCGGGCTGCGGACCATCCTCGAGCAGGTGCTGCTTGACACCATGTACGATCTGCCGTCACTCGAAAACGTCAGAAAAGTGGTCATTGACGAAAATGTTATTGTCGGTGGATCCAAACCGTACATGATTTTTGACACTCCGGAACCGATTGCGGCATCCGAATAAATCACTTTTTTCAGGATATACAGCAAGATAGTTGATTCCAGTCAACCGCGGTTTTCTGGCATGTTACTTGCTGTATAGTTCGTACCTGCTCAATATTTGGTTGAAGTTATGCATTGTGTCCCCATCTCCGGACTGTGGGACAGCCAACCAGGTCAAATGCAACATCGGCGGGTATGTACCGGGCTGGTCCGGTCAGGCACCAAGGTGATGCCAGACGACCGCTAAGCCCGCACCCTTAACACCTGAACGGATGGACATAACTATGACAGACCAGACGAATCACGCGATACCCGTATTACCTCTCAGGGACGTGGTTGTGTACCCGCACATGGTAATTCCGCTGTTCGTTGGCCGAGAAAAATCAATCAATGCACTGGATACCGCGATGCAAGAGGACAAGAAAATCCTGCTCATTGCACAAAAGAATGCCGAGATCGACGATCCGGCGATCGATGATATTCACGAAATCGGTACGCTGTCGACAATTCTGCAGCTGCTGAAGCTGCCTGACGGGACGGTCAAGGTCCTGGTTGAAGGCGCGGAGCGTGTGCGCATCACCGGCTATGAAGATACCGACGCGTTCTTTACCGCACACATCGAACTGCTGGAACAGGAAAGCGAGGGAGACCAGAAAGAGCTGGATATCCTGACGCGCTCCCTGCTGGCCATGTTCGACCAGTACGTGAAACTGAACAAGAAAGTTCCGCCGGAAATACTCACCTCGCTGTCTGGTATCGAGGAGCCGGGACGCCTGGCTGACACGATTGCGGCGCATATGTCGCTCAAGCTCGACGAGAAACAGAAGATCCTCGAAATCAACGACAGTCGCGCCCGTCTCGAACGCCTGATGGTCCTGATCGAGGGCGAAATCGACATCATGCAAATCGAAAAGCGCATCCGCGGCCGCGTCAAGCAGCAGATGGAGAAGAGCCAGCGGGAGTATTACCTGAATGAGCAGATGAAGGCGATCCAGAAGGAACTGGGCGACATGGAAGATGCGCCCAATGAACTGGAAGAGCTCGAACAGAAGATCGAGAAGGCGGGTATGAGCAAGGAGGCCAAAGAGAAGGCCACCAACGAGCTCAACAAACTGAAGATGATGTCTCCGATGTCCGCCGAGGCGACCGTGGTCAGGAACTATGTCGACTGGCTGGTCAACGTGCCCTGGAAAAAACGCAGCAAGATCCGGCACGATCTGGCCGCCGCCGAAGCCATCCTTGAAGAGGATCATTACGGCCTGGACAAGGTCAAGGAGCGGATCCTTGAATATTTGGCGGTACAGCAGCGCGTGAAGAAGCTGAAGGGCCCCATCCTTTGCCTGGTCGGTCCGCCCGGCGTCGGCAAGACCTCGCTGGGCCGTTCCATCGCGCGTGCGACCGGACGCAAGTTCACCCGCATGTCGCTGGGCGGTGTGCGCGACGAAGCCGAGATCAGGGGGCATCGCCGTACCTATATCGGTTCGCTGCCCGGCAAGATCATCCAGAACCTGGCGAAGATGAGCGTGCGCAATCCGCTCTTCCTGCTCGACGAAATGGACAAGATGTCGATGGACTTCCGCGGCGATCCGTCATCGGCGCTGCTCGAGGTGCTCGATCCCGAACAGAACCACACCTTTGGCGATCACTACCTGGAAGTCGATTTCGATCTGTCAGACGTGATGTTCGTGGCGACGGCCAATACCATGAACATCCCGGCGCCGTTGCTCGACCGGATGGAAGTCATCCGGATTCCGGGTTATACGGAAGACGAGAAGATCAATATCGCCATGCGTTATCTGCTGCAGAAGCAGATCGAGAACAGCGGACTGAAGGAAAACGAGATCTCCATCAGCCAAAACGCCATCCGCGATATCGTGCGTCACTACACCCGCGAGGCCGGCGTCCGTAATCTCGAGCGCGAGATCTCCAAGATCTGCCGCAAGGTGGTCAAGGAACTCGTGCTGCACGAAAAGGGCAAGAAGATTTCCGTCACACCCAGGAACCTGGAAAAATACCTCGGTGTAAGGCGCTTCCGCTACGGGCGTGCCGAAGAGAACGACCAGGTCGGCCAGGTCACGGGGCTCGCCTGGACCGAGGTCGGTGGCGAGCTGCTGACGATCGAATCGACGGTAGTGCCCGGCAAGGGCAAGATGATTCATACGGGCCAGCTGGGTGATGTCATGCAGGAATCCATTCATGCTGCCATGACCGTGGTCCGCAGCCGCTCCGCCATGCTGGGCATCGATGTCGATTTCTACCAGAAGTACGATGTCCATATCCACGTCCCGGAGGGCGCAACCCCGAAGGACGGCCCAAGCGCCGGTGTTGGTATGTGTACTGCACTGGTGTCGGCCCTGACCGATATCCCGGTACGCGCCGACGTGGCGATGACCGGCGAGATCACACTGCGTGGCGAGGTCCTGCCGATCGGCGGTCTGAAGGAGAAGCTGCTGGCTGCTCATCGGGGCGGTATCTCGGTTGTCTTGATACCGGAGGAAAACCGCAAGGATCTGGCCGAGATTCCGAAGAACGTGAAGGATAAACTGGATATCCGGCCGGTCAGGTGGATCGACGAGGTGCTGCAGGTGGCGCTGAAACACCAGCCCACTCCGATCGAGGACGGTGAAAGCAAGGTCGCCGCCAGGAAGTCCACCAAGAGCAAGCCCCGCCAGAAGCCGCTGACGGCGCATTAACACGGCTGTCTGATTGACAAGCCGCCGGTATTCGTATCATGGATACCGGCGGTTTGTCGCGTCTGGCAACTGTGTTCTAATACTCCCCCATTAGCGGATACCGCTGACCCGGGAAGCGGAACGGTATGTGCTACAGCGATTGCCCACAACTTAATTGAACCACTGCGAGGATGCTTATATGAACAAATCTGAACTGATTGATCTGGTGGCTGAACAGTCCGGCCTGTCGAGGTCAGACGCCACCAGTGCCACCGAGGCGGTCCTGAGCGGTATCATGGATACTCTCAGCAAGGGTGATCAGGTGGCCCTGACCGGTTTCGGGACGTTTTCGGTTCGGGCACGGGCGCCGCGTACGGGCCGTAATCCGCAAACGGGAGAAACCATTCAGATCAAGGCATCCAATTCACCGGGGTTCAAGGCTGGCAAAGCCTTCAAGGATGCCGTAAACTAGCGCGCCTTCGGGTGCTTAGCTCAGCTGGGAGAGCGTCGCCCTTACAAGGCGAATGTCGGG
>CAMYKJ010000107.1:0-2898 GCA_947258945.1 uncultured Ectothiorhodospiraceae bacterium | reverse complement strand
CACCCACCAAGGACAAGGAGTGGTAGTTCAGCTGGTTAGAATACCGGCCTGTCACGCCGGGGGTCGCGGGTTCGAGTCCCGTCCACTCCGCCAGTCACAAACGGGAAGGGCATCCGCCAGGGTGCCCTTTCTTGTATAGGCCGGGCTGAACTGCATGCATATCTATTACCCGGGAGACAGGTAATGCTACTGGCTATCCGCGAGCGGATCATGGGATTTCTGGGCTGGGTCATCCTCGGCCTGATCTTCATTGCGTTCTCGTTCTGGGGCCTCGATTCCTATCTGCAATCTTCGGCAGTCAATTACGCGGCCCGCGTCAACGATGCCGAGATATCCCAGCGACAGCATGATCAGGCCTACCAGGCACTGGTCCAGCGCGTACGCGAGCGCATCGGCAAGGATTATGAAAAGTCCGGTTATGACGAGGACACGTTGCGCAAGCAGGCCCTGCAGAACCTGGTCACGGATGAATTGTTTGTCCAGGCCGCCGACTCGGCCGGTTTTTCCATCGGCGATGCGATGATCGCAGCCCGGATCAATTCAATCGAGGCATTCAGGCAGGACGGCAGGTTCTCCAAGGAGCTGTACCAGCGGGTACTCGGTTACCAGGGTATGTCTCCGGGCCTGTTCGAATGGACCCTGCAGCGCGAGCTCGTTGCGGACCAGTTGAGAAACGGTATCGCAGCGACCGCTGCATCGACCGATGAAAACTTTACCCGGCTGTTCAGGCTTGAAGGCCAGCAGCGCCGCTTCGACCATCTGCGCCTGCCTGCGGAACTGGTGAGTGACCAGGTCTCCATCAGCGAGGCAGACCTCGAAGACTATTACGCACAGCACACTGCCGAATTCCTCAGCCCCGAGCGGGCACGGATTCAGTATATCGAACTCAATGCCGCCGACATCAAGCTGGACAGCATGGTGGACGAGGCGCAGATCGAGGCGCTCTACGCGGAGCAGGCCGAGCGCTTTGTCGTGCCGGAAGAGCGCAGGGCAAGGCATATTCTCGTCAGTACACCGGATAGCGGCGAGGAAACCATTAACACGGCACGTGACAAGGCCGGACAAATCGTCGATCGCCTGGATGCCGGCGAGGACTTCGCGGCGCTGGCCGCAGAATTATCCGATGATCCGGCTTCGGCCGCCACGGGCGGTGATCTCGGCTTCTTCGGTCCCGGCATCATGACGCCGGAATTCGAGCAAGCTGTGTTCGCGATGAACGTCGGCGAACGCAGCAAACCGCTCCGGACGGACTTCGGTTTTCATGTAATCGAGTTGCTCGAGATCAGGCCGGAACAGCGTACGCCACTGGCCGCAGTGCGCGATGAGCTGATCAGCGAACTGCAAAGCGAGGAGCGTGCCGATGTGTTCTTCGAACAGTCCGACACGCTGGCCAATATCGCATTTGAACAGCCCGATACCCTGCAGGGTGTTGCGGAGACGCTGGGGCTGGAGATCCTCGAGTCGGACTGGATCGGCCGTGACGGCGGTCCCGGTATCGGCGCTAATGATGAAATCGTGGAAGCCGTTTTCGGCGTGGATGTCCTGCAAAATGGCAACAACAGCACGGCCATCGAGATTGGTGATAACCATGTGGTCGTGCTGCGCATACTGGAACACCAGGAGGCCAGGCCGCGACCGTTTGACGAGGTGCGGGAGCTGGTCAGCAATGCGGTCAGGACACGGAAAACCCGCACCCTGCTCGAGGAGCAGGGCAAGGCCTACCTCGCGCGGCTCGAGCAGGGCGAGCTAACGCTGGGCGATATCGCCGGCAACCACGCTCTGACGACCGAGTCACACCCGCTGCTTAAACGGAATGCGCCCGCTCCCGACAGGGCCATTGTCCAGCAGGCGTTTTCCATGCTCCCGCCACAGGATGACAAGCCCGTTTACAGCGGGTTGCTCATGCCGCCGGGGGGCTATGTCCTGGTCGCCCTGCACGAGGTGCGGGATGGGGCCGTCACCGAGCTCGAGGATGAACAGCACAAGCAGGCGCGGCGTGGCCTCGGCCGGATTCTGGGCGCCGGCGATGTACAGATGTTCCTGGACGGGCTGGAAAACCAGGCATCAATCGACATACCGGAAAAAGACGACCAGTAAATTCGCCTGGCTGACGATTCTGCAGGGAGGTTTTTGTTCTGAAACTGCATTGGCAAATACTGGTCGCCCTGGTGCTCGCCGTCCTGGTCGGCCACCTGACGGGACCGGATGGCGCCCTGTTCGGTATTCGTTTCCTCGATATTTATTCATTCCTGGGCACGATGTTCCTGAATGCCCTGAAAATGATCATTGTTCCCCTGATCGTATCCTCGATCATCACCGGCATCGCGGGCATCGGCGGTCGCGGCACGGTCGGCCGGCTTGGCTGGAAAACCCTGCTGTACTATTTCTCGACCAGCCTGCTCGCCATCCTGGTGGGCCTGGCGGCCGTCAACATCATGCAGCCGGGGATTGTGGATGGCGAACCGGCAAAAGACATCGTTGCCCTGGACGAGACCGACCTGTCTTCAATAGAACAACGCGTGGCCGGGAAGGGCGCCGGCGATGTGGTCGAGATCTTCATTCGCATGATCCCGACCAACATCGTGGCCGCGGCCGCCGAGGGCCAGATGCTGGGACTGATCTTTTTCAGTCTGCTGTTCGGCTACTTCATGACGCGAATCGAAGCGGACCGCAGCAAGCTGCTGCTCGACTTCTGGCAGGCTATTTTCTCGGTCATGATGAAGATCACCGACTGGGTGATGCTGTTTGCGCCGCTCGGGGTTTTCGCGCTGGTCGCCAAGGTCGTTGCCGTGACCGGCTTCGAGGCATTCCGTCCGCTGCTGGTGTTTTTCTTTACCGTGCTGGGTGCACTCGCCGTTCACATGCTGATCACACTGCCGCTGTTGCTGCGCTTTATCG
>CAMYKJ010000106.1:4201-9279 GCA_947258945.1 uncultured Ectothiorhodospiraceae bacterium | reverse complement strand
AAACTGACGCAGCCGTTCCCGCCGTCACCGGCATGGACATCTATCACTGCTTCGTCGATGAATTTCATTTAACTTCAGGTAAAAGTAGATAGTAGAAAGATAGAAGTAGCTGTGTGCGCTTCGCGCACCCACATTTCTTGTTACTTTCTACTTTCTACTTTCTACTATCTACTATCTACTTTTACCTGCTCTAACAAAAAACCCCGCCGGTGGCGGGGCTTGCTGTGTCCTTGCAGGTACGCCTCAGCCGGCGACAATATCCACGAACTTGCGCTTCTTCGGACCACGCTGCACGAAGCGGACGATGCCGTCAGTCTTCGCGAACAGGGTATGGTCCTTGCCGCAGCCCACGTTGGCGCCGGGGTGGAAATGCGTGCCACGCTGCCTGACCAGGATGTTGCCGGCGCTGACCGTTTCACCGCCATAGCGCTTGACGCCAAGCCGTTTGGCTTCCGAGTCGCGACCGTTGCGGGTACTGCCGCCTGCTTTCTTGTGTGCCATGCTGTAATCCTCCAGGCGCGAATCAGCCGGTAATACCGGTAATTTCGACTTCAGTGTAGTTCTGGCGGTGACCCATGCGTTTCATGTGATGTTTGCGACGGCGAAACTTGATGATCTCGACCTTGTCACCGCGACCGTGCGACCTGACCGTGGCAGTCACCTTGCTGCCGTCCACCAGGGGCGTGCCGATCCTGACCTGTTCGCCCTCGCCGACCATCAGGACCTCGTCAAACTCGATGGAGTCGCCTGCATTGGCATCGATGGTCTCGACCTGCAGGGTATCGCCCTGGGAGACACGATATTGTTTACCGCCTGTCCTGATGACCGCATACATATTGAAAAACCCCATGTCAATCGACGTCATTGTCGAAAAAGGCCGCTCATTCTAATGATTGCGCAGGTATAGGTCAATCGGTCCGCCGCCGGCTGCAACGGCCCGCCACCTGATATCGCCAGTAGCGCCGGCCGGTTAAGACCGTTAGACTTGTCGGCCTTGCACGAATATTCATAGCGGCGCTGCCGCACCCCGAAGAAGCGACAACATATGCTAAAAGTTGTTAAAAATCAGACAGATGTAAATGGAATCGAGGTAATCAGGCAGCTGCTCCACGATGATCTCCAGCCTGCACAGCGATGTTGCCCTCATCAACCAGCTGTCGCACTACATTATCAACAGCGGCGGCAAGCGACTGCGCCCCATGCTGGTCCTGCTGTCAGCAAATGCCTGCCGCTACGAGGGTGACCAGCATATCAACCTGGCCGCGGTCATCGAGTTCATTCACACGGCTACCCTGCTGCACGACGATGTCGTCGATGCATCGCAGCTGCGCCGCGGCAACATGACCGCCAACGCCGTCTGGGGTAATGAAGCCAGTGTTCTGGTGGGTGATTTCCTCTACTCGCGCGCCTTCGAGATGATGGTCAGGGCCAACGACATGCGCATTATGGAAATCATGTCGCACACCACCAACACGATTGCCGAAGGCGAGGTATTGCAACTGCTGAATTGCCATGACGCCGACACCACGGAATCCCGCTACATGGACGTGGTCAGCCGCAAGACCGCCCGCCTGTTCGAGGCTGCCGCCCGTATCGGCGCCGTGCTTGGCGGGCAGCCGGAGGAGGTCGAGTCTGCCCTCGCCAGCTACGGCCTGCACCTCGGCATCTGCTTCCAGCTGATCGACGACGTGCTGGACTACAGCGCCTCTCCCGAAGATACCGGCAAGAATGTGGGGGATGACCTGGCCGAGGGCAAGCCGACACTTCCCCTGATCCACGCCCTTCACCGCGGCACGCCGTCGCAGGCCAGGCTGATCAGGCGCGCGATCGAAAATGGCGGCTATGACAACATGCAGGCCGTTTGCGCAATTATTGAATCCACGGGAGGCATCCCCTACACTGCGCAGGCGGCGCAGCGTGAAGCTGATATGGCGACTGCAGCCCTTGATCATCTGCCGGAATCAGCTTACAGAGACGCCTTGTACAACCTTGCAGAATTCTCGGTTTACTAACGGGCAGTAGCGCAGTCTGGTAGCGCACTTCGTTCGGGACGAAGGGGTCGGAGGTTCAAATCCTCTCTGCCCGACCATTTTCCAGGACTACCTGCTCCGGGGAAGTCATCATGAAGAATAAAAATATACCTGTCTTACTGGCGCTTCTCGCATTCCCTGTGTACGGCCTGTGCAGCGATGCGCTACCTGCAGACGCGGATACGTCAACCGACACGGCGGTCGTCGAAGACGAGGCACCCCTGTTCGATGAAGGCGACATCATCGAGGTGTTCGATCCGATCGAACCGGTCAACCGGGCTGTTTTCTGGTTCAACGACAAAGTCTATTTCATCGTGTTGAAACCGCTGGCACGGGGCTGGCGCTATGCTCCCGAACCGCTGCGCATATCAATCAGGAATTTTTTCGAGAACCTGCAGGCACCGATGCGCTTCGTGAATGCCGGACTGCAAGGCGGCATCGGCGGCCTGTTCGACCCGTCCAAGGAACACTTCGGCCAGCTTCCGCAGGACGAAGACACGGGGCAGACCCTGGGCTATTACGGTGTCGGTCCTGGCCCCTACCTCGTGCTGCCTTTCGTGGGCCCCTCGAACCTGCGCGATGGCGTCGGTCTGTATGCAGATACCCGTCTGGACCTGGCCTGGTACCTGTGGGGTGATTACAAACGCGACGACAATTATGATTACATCGCCGCGCGCATAGCGGACACCATCAACTGGACTGCACTGGACAAGGATACCTATGAAGGGATCAAGCGCGACGCCCTCGACCCGTATCTCTACATGCGCGATGCCCATGCCCAGTACCGCCGCAACCAGATCAAGGAATGATACCCCGCCGGCACCGCTTCACTCGCCCGACCCTGCCGCTTTGGCCTGCTCCCAAAACCTGTTCAGCGTTTCCAGGCCCGCCGCGGACACTGTGACACCAGCCTGACTGCACAGGGCCTCGACCTGCTCGAACCGCTTTTCGAACTTGCTGTTGCCGCGTCGCAACGCGGCTTCCGGGTCAATGCCGGCATGACGCAGAAGATTGACGACAGCAAACAGCAGGTCGCCGCACTCGTCCTGCAAGGCATCCTGGTCAATCGTTTCCCGCAATTCGTCACGGACTTCACCCAGTTCCTCCTCGACCTTGGCGAATACGCCGGCGCTGTCCGGCCAGTCAAAACCTGCTGCTGCCGCTTTCCTCTGCAGCTTGTCGGCCCGTGTCAGCGCCGGCAGCCCGCTGGTGATGCCGGCAAGAATGCCCTGTTGCCCGCCCTTTTCCCGCTGCTTGTGTCTCTCCCACTCATGCGTTTGCGCCTGTGCATCGGCAACCACTGCACCGGCAAACACATGCGGGTGACGGCGAATCATCTTGTCACAGATCCCCTCTACAACCTGCTCGAAGCCGAACCAGCCTGACTCGCTGGCCAGTTGCGAGTGGAACACCACCTGGAATAACAGGTCACCGAGTTCCTCCTGCAGGGCGGCCGGATCATCCGAATCGATGGCGTCGACGACCTCGTAGGCCTCTTCCAGGGTATACGGCGCAACGGAACGAAAGTCCTGCTGCAGGTCCCACGGGCAGCCCCCCTGCGGGTCACGCAGACGCGCCATGATGGACAACAGGGTATCGATGGTAACGGGCTTGTTGTTGGCAGCTGACATCAGCGGGCTCCTCCGTGCTGTCGGGGTTATTGTCCGCCGACGCATACTGCACCAGCCTAGAATATTCGCAGGCATAAAAAAACACCGGCATGATGCCGGTGTTTTTTCGGGGTCACTCTGCTTACCAGTTGCGCGTGGGGCCCACGTCAACGTGGATGAAGCCAGAACCCGGATAGTAGCCGACACCGCCAGCCCGCAGATCAAGCGCGGCCAGCTGCAGTTTTTTCAGGTCGCAATCGGGCAGGCGGATATCGATCGCCTTGCCGCGCATGTGGAAACTTCGTTTTGCAACGCCGGAATTCTTGTTGCGTAATGCCTGGTTGGTGGCCGGAGAGCGATAGCCTGAAATCACTTCAAAGGCCTGCCGGCTTTCTGTTTTCGACTGCAACAGGAACAGCATCTCCAGCAGGTTGGTATCAATCGGGTAGGTCTCGTCTGTACGGTGGTCGCGAAGCACGCTGTTGATTTCCACCAGTCCATCGCTGACATAATCGCCCTCGGCCCAGTAAATCTCCGAAACCGCTTCGCCGGTATGTGTATTGCGGAAGGCGAGTTGACGCTCACCCTGGGAAGAAGTGCCGGCGAAGACCGGTGAAGCCAGCAGTGTGGCGGTGGTAGCGGCGCCCAGGCGAAGAAAGTCACGCCGCCCGATACTGGCTGCCCGTGATGACCGGCGAGCCAAATCTTTTGATTCCATCATACCACTGAACTCCCTGGATCAATGATAACTAGCTGTATTCAAAAGATATTATTATCGCCAGTAAAATTTAGTGTGCGAGTATACACTAATCCAGCAGCGAGTAAATACCTGTCCTGAAGAGAACAATCGGCCGACACGCTGCACACTTGAGTCCGCGACCGGTAAGGGCCGCGACAGTCACTTACACTGACGGCACACGCCAGTGATACGGAATAATCACACGGGTTGAAGGATCAGTGGGTCTGGCCGTTTATGGCTGCAATCACCTGGTCTTCGTACTGAATGCGGTCCGCAATACATTCGCCCAGGCTGGACAGGTCAAGGGCAAGAAATTCGATACTGTTATCCAGCGACATCGCCTCGTACTTGTCGTTGAAACGCAGGATGGTATCCGTTGTCTCGACAATTTTCGGATAGAGTTCGTCTGCAATCATCAGGACGGATTCGCGCCGTTCCTTGTTGTCCGCGAGGTAGCGATACAACTGGAAGTGGGCACTCGCCGTGTAGTCGATCAGGGCCTCGCAGAATTTGCGTAAGGTCTTTTCCATGGAGGGTTCGGGCTGGAAGGGCTGGCGATCCGCCAGTTCGGCCAGCAAGGCCAGCGTCTCTGTGCGTGCCTCGACCAGCGCATCCAGCTTTTCACGGGATTTGTTCCTGCGATCAACACCTTCCGGATATTGCGAACCCATAGGCAGCTCCTGAACTTATTGATTTTAA
>CAMYKJ010000106.1:0-4175 GCA_947258945.1 uncultured Ectothiorhodospiraceae bacterium | reverse complement strand
AAATATTATTTCCCGCCGGATCGTGCCGCCGGGGCGGGTTACCGGCGCCTATTGTAGCAATACCCTGCCGGTCTGTCTCAAACCCGGAAAACGGATTGCATTCACAAGCCAATGTATTCAATTGAAATTCTACTTTTCAGAATGCTGCGCGGCCGGTTGCGGGATTCACACCGGAGGCACTCGCGAGCGAGAACCTCATATATATCCCTATGAGGATAGAGGTATAATAAAGCACTGATATTACTGTACTTATAAACCTTTTCCTATATATGGGGCAGTCTGAAATTCTTGACTAAAAGACTCAACCATTACTATTATGATGACGATAGAACAGCGGCCCTATACGGAGTTTTTCCGGGGCCGCATCAAATGTGTCCTGGTACTCGGATACGGACTGGACACCCGATTGCATACACGCTTTGCCGTATCCACTGGGGTTTGACATGAAGTTATCAACCAAAGGCCGTCATGCTGTGACCGCGATGATGGAACTGGCATTACAACACAGCAAGGGGCCGGTGACGCTCGCGGACATCTCTGCCCAGCAGTCGATCTCCATTTCCTACCTGGAGCAGTTGTTCGCGCGTCTGCGTCAGCACGGACTGGTCACGGGTATGCGTGGCCCGGGAGGCGGTTACTGCCTGGCACGTCCGGCCGGTGAAATCACCATAGCCAATATTCTCGCCACCGTGGATGACGTCAGTCGCCGTGAAGAACAACCCCATACCCAGGGTGAAATCCCTGCAGGCGGCCAGATGTGGATGCATTTGAGCAACCGGATTTACGATTACCTCGACAGCATCACGCTTGAGGAGGCTGTCGCCTCGTTCAGCGGAGAGGCCAAGGAAACAGAGCTCGGTTCCGGCTTCCAGCAAACTGCTGCATGACTGTTAACTGCCACCACATTATTTTTCGGAGAAGTAAAAATGGCTTATAGCGAAAAAGTTCTGGATCATTACGAAAACCCGCGTAATGTCGGATCGTTCGAAAAGGACGACAAGAGCGTGGGAACCGGTATGGTGGGCGCACCCGCATGCGGTGATGTCATGCGCCTGCAGATCAAGGTTCGCGACGATGGCATTATCGAGGATGCGAAATTCAAGACATACGGCTGCGGTTCCGCAATTGCGTCCAGTTCGCTGTTGACCGAGTGGGTGAAGGGCAAGTCGCTCGATGAGGCGCGTGCCATCAAAAACACGGATATTGCCGAGGAGCTCGCGCTCCCGCCGGTCAAGATCCACTGCTCGGTACTGGCCGAGGATGCCATCAAGGCAGCCATCGAGGACTACCAGGAAAAAAGCTGATCAGTCATTAAACGAACAAGACACTGAACGGGGCCACATGGCCCCGTTTTCTTTTATACTGTGCCCTTTCAGGCACCTCGACCTGCCACGGTATGCACAGACCCCTGACAAGACTGATTCCCGCCCCGCAACAGGATGTACAGCTGGCAGGACTGTACCTCGACCACCATCTGCATAAACGCGGTGACAACAGGCAGCCTTTCGTCTACAGCAATTTCATCACCTCCCTTGATGGACGCATTGCACTTGCGGGCGAACACCGCCAGTCTCATGAGGTTCCTCCCGCCATCACCAACCCGCGCGACTGGCGCCTTTACCAGGAACTGGCCGGACAGGCTGATATCCTGATTACCAGCGGCCGTTACTTTCGCCAGAGCATTGCCGGCGAGGCACAGGACAAGCTGCCGGTCAGCAGCCAGCCCGACTACGCGGACATCCGCCGGTGGCGACAGGAACAGGGACTGGCTGCACAACCTGATATCGCAATCATGAGTGCCAGCCTGGACATACCTCTGCAAAGCCTGGCGCCCTACCATAAGCGCAAGGTCTATATTTTCACCGGAGAACAGGCTGACCCTGAACGAGTTCAGCTGCTTGCGAGCAACGGCGTCACAGTGATGCCGGCGGGCACCGGCCACCAGGTCGAGGGAAAACGGATGATCGACCTGCTGGCCGCGGAGGGTTACCGGAGCATCTATGCCATCGCCGGCCCATGGGTGTTTCACACCCTGCTCGAGGCACAGGTTGTGAACCGGCTCTACCTGACGATGGCCTGCCAGCTGCTGGGCGGTAACGAATATGACACCCTGCTGGAGGGACCGCCATTGTCACCCGCCAGCGGCATGCAGCCGGTAGGCCTGTACCATGATCCACACGTGCCAACCGGTGGACAAATACTCGGGATATTCGAACCCGTGGGAGTCACTCCGTCAGATCCTGGCAGAATCTGATTGCCCGGCGTATGGCGCGCCTCGATACAACCGGCCCGTCATCGATCCCTTCGCAACGCCGCGCTTCCCGCCGCCAGTTGCGCCGGGTGTTGACCACTTCCGGCCAGAATGGGTATGTCCGGCACTGTACCGGTCGTGCCGCATAAATCCTGCAATGCCCTTCCCCATCGAGAAACACGCAACGCTCGTCACGACCGGCTGCCAGTACCAGCGCCCCGTCCTGCAGGCGAGACAGATAACGCCGCCTGAACCAGGCAGACGACAGGTCCAGAAAACGGCGAATCTGCTCTGCCTCCTGCGCCGACAGGAACACATAGTATTCACCGGCTGTTTCGCAGCATTTGCCACAACGGGTGCAGGAAAAGCGCAGCGAACCTGATTCGTAGAAGGGTTCCATGAGCTGCCTTGAATCGAACGTGTTCTCCCGGATTAGTGTCCAATTTGCAGGTAATATACTATGGAGAGCACTTCGTTTTTTATACCAGGTATCCCGTTTAGCGGATAATCATGATTTTTTGCAGCAATTGCGGCCAACAGGTCATCGAGAAGATTCCCGCCGGGGATTCACGAACCCGGCATGTGTGCGAATCGTGCAAGACGATTCATTACCAGAACCCTAAAATCGTGGCCGGCTGTATACCGGTGCTGGACGATCGCCTGCTGCTGTGCCGACGTGCCATCGAGCCGCGTCATGGCCTGTGGACCCTGCCGGCCGGATTCATGGAAAACGGGGAGTCCACCGAGCAGGCCGCTGCGCGCGAAACCATGGAAGAAGCCTGTGCCGAGGTCGACGACCTCTCACTGTATGGTGTATTCAGTATTCCGCATATCAACCAGGTCTATATGATGTTTCGCGCACAACTTGCAAACAGGCAATTCGGCCCGGGTGATGAAAGCCTGGAAGTCAGGTTGTTCGAGGAGAGCGAGGTCCCCTGGGATGAGCTGGCTTTCCCGGTGGTCAGGCTGACACTGGAACGGTACTTCAATGACCTGCAGGAAAGAACCTTCCCGGTGCACGTGGAAAACATTATTCGCCACCCCCGCAGGAACCCCTGAAACAGAAACGTAACAAGGAGACTGCCATGAGAAAACTGCCAGTACTGTTTGCACTCTGCATGCTGGTTGCCAGCCAGCACGTTACCGCCATGGATGTTGGCGGCATCGAGGTCCCTGAATCGATAGTGTTGCAGGGTAGCGAGACGACCCTGCAGCTGAATGGTGCGGGCATACGCAAGAAATTTTTCATAAGTGTTTATGTCGGTGCCCTGTACCTCCCGGCAAAAAGCACCGATGCGGAAACCATAATCAGCGACGACGGCCCGGCAAGCGTTGACATGCATATCCTCCACAGCGAGATCAGCAAGGACAAGATTACCGCTGGCTGGGAAGATGGACTGAAGGCGAACCTCGATCGCAGCGAACTGGAATCGCTGCGACCGCAACTGGACGAGTTCAACCAGATGTTCAGGGTGTTGCGCAAGGGTGACATTATTCGCATCGGCTACCGGCCGGGTACCGGTACCGAGGTGCGCATCAACGGCGAGTGGCGCGGCGTGGTGCCGGGCAACGACTTCTTTCGTGCCCTGCTGAAGATCTGGCTTGGTCAAAGCCCGATGACCAAGTCGCTGAAAAAGGGCATGCTTGGCCTGGACTGACGGCCGCCTGACACTCCATGCACAGCGTTTTCCTCGATCTCAGTACCGTTACCGACGGTGACCTGGACCTGGACCCGCTGCGTGCGACGCTGGACAGCTGGATATTCAGCGAACTGACAGCCCCGGCGGACATCGCAGATGCGATCCGCGATGCGGATATCGTTGTAAGTAACAAGGCAGTGCTGGACAGGGAAGCGATCGCGGCTGCCGGCAGGCTCAGGCTGATTTGTATCGCGGCTACCGGCACCAACAATGTCGACCTGGAT
>CAMYKJ010000105.1 GCA_947258945.1 uncultured Ectothiorhodospiraceae bacterium | reverse complement strand
GCGGCATAGTGCCGTCCGACGGCCAGGTTGCTGTAGCCGAAGGCCTTGAGGATGGCGATCTGGTTGCGTTGGGTATTCACCAGCCGGGTGATGACCACATTCAGCAGGAAGGCCGCGACGCCCAGAAATATCACCGGGAAAACCGTTGCCATGGTTTCAAGGCCCTTGAGTTCCTCGGACAGAAAGCGGTGCGAGGTCTGGTCCTTGCGGGCAAAGGCGCCCTGGCCGCCGTAACGTGCCACGATCCGGTCAATGTGCTGGATGACATCAGCGGCATTGGCGCCGCCGACCAGCCTGAAGCTGACGTCATTGAATGCGCCCTCCATGTTGTAGGCCGCCGCCAGTGCGGTACGTCCCATCCATAGAATGCCGTAGCGCTTGAAGTCGGGGAATACGGCGCCGGGTGCAATGGCATACATGTATTCGGGAGACATGGCGATGCCGACGATGGTCAGCTGCTTGCGCCGGCCGTTAATGGTGGCCGTCAGGCGGTCACCGGGCTGCAGTCCATGCTCCTTTGCGAAACTGTCATTGACCAGCGCCTCGTCATCCCGGCCCGACTTGACCAGGCGGCCGCGCCGCAGGTGCAGCGAATTCAGCTCCGGTGCCCGGTTCTCGGGTATCGAAACCAGGGTGCCGGTGACCGGATCGGCAAATCCGGGTACGGTGAGCCGCGCCGCGGCAACCACGCGCGTCTGCACCCGTTCGACACCGGGGACCGCCTGCAGGCGGCCGGCAAGTGTGTCGGGCGCCCGTTTCAGCAGGGCGAACACATCGGCGAAGCGCTGTTCGCGATAGTAGCTGTCGCGTGCGATCAACAGGGTGTCATAGGTCGATAGCGACATCACGAAGGTGGCGATCCCGCCGACCTGCACCAGGGCGATGGCCAGCACCATGCCGCGCATTTCGACCAGGTCGCGCCACAGCTTGCGGTTGAGGACACCCATAGCTACCAGCTCAACTCGCTGGCCCGCTTGCGGGTCGCGTTGTGTTCGATGGCGCTGATCCGGCCATCCATGATACGTACGACCCGGTCGGCCATGCCGGCGATGTCGGCGTTGTGCGTGATCAGGGCCGTGGTGGTGCCGAGTTCCTGGTTGGCACGCTCCAGCGCCTCCAGCACCAGTATGCCGGTCTCGGAGTCGAGCGCGCCGGTCGGTTCGTCGCACAGCAACACGGACGGATTCTTGGCGATGGCACGGGCGATGGCCACGCGCTGCTGTTCACCGCCGGACAGCTGTGCCGGGAAGTGGTCCATGCGGTCCTGCAGATGCACCAGCGCCAGTGCATCCTCCGCTGTCATCGGGTCACGCACGATCTCGGTGACGGCCTGGACATTTTCCCTGGCCGTCAGGCTGGGCATGAGGTTATAGAACTGGAACACAAACCCGACATGGTGGCGCCGGTAATCGGTCAGGCGGCGCTCGTCGGCATGCGTCAGGTCATGGTCGCGGTAGTGGACGGTTCCCTCGCTGGCGGTGTCCAGGCCGCCGAGGATATTCAGCAGGGTGGACTTGCCGCTGCCCGAAGGTCCCAGCAGCACCATGAGTTCCCCGGCAATCAGGTCGAGGTCGACACCGCGCAGGGCATGCACGTCGACCTCGCCCATGTGGTAAACCTTGGTCAGGCCGCGCACCCGGAAAACGACATTTTCCCCATCGGTGGCAGACACCGGGATTGTATTCTTTTCATCCATATCCGGCACTGTTGACTACCTGTTCATCATAGTCAATGGTGTGTAACACCGGGTTGAGGCAGGTCAAGGCCGGCCCGCCTGTCCATACCGGCATGTGGTCCATGTCGGGCGCATTTGACGCAGCTCATTATCGGGCGGTCACGCGCTGGCTAGAATGGCGCTTTGCCGGAAATTGCGAGGAAACACGTGAGCGATCGTCATACCCGCATGCGCCTGAAATGCCGCTACGAGGGAAACAACAACACCATTGCCGGTCTCGAGGTCGAGCACGAGGTCGATTCCGGGTGGCAGTCCCTGGATCTCAGTGTCGTCTCGCCGGGCTTTGATCTGTTTGTCTATGCCCTGTTTCACTGTCAGCACACGTATTTCCGGATCAATTGTGCAGAACGCGAGCTTGTGCTCGACAGTGCCGGGGGCAGTATCGAAATTACCACGGACGGGGACTGGAAGATGCTGGATTTGCAGGTGCAGTTCAGTGGACGGCTTGTCAGTGGACACGCCAGCCAGGATGACATTGACTATATCGTGGCGCGCATGAAACAGTGCCCCGCATCACGTAATATCCGGGAACCCGAAGGCGCCAGCACGACCATCAGCCTGGCGTCGTAGCGGGGGCCGGGGCTGGCTCACCGGTACCCAGCGGCCTGAGCAGCACAAGCAGCAGCGGCAGCAGGGTCAGGTCGGCCAGCAGGGCAACCACCATGGAGAAGCCGGTAAGCACACCGAAGTAAATGGTGGGCACGAAATTCGAGAGCGCCAGGATCATGAAGCCCAGGGTGATGGTGACCGCAGTGTAGTACATGGCGCGGCCAATACTGTCATGGCAACGCCCGACGGTGGCCCAGTAGTCATTGTCCTTGCCGAACTCGTCGGTAAACCGGTGGACGTAGTGAATGGTGTTGTCCACGGCGATACCGATCACGATTGCCGCAATAGTGATCGTCATGATGTCCAGGGATATGCCCAGCCAGCCCATCAGTCCGAGGACCTGCAGGGCGGCCACAATATTAGGAATAATGGCAATTGCGGCTATTTTCAGACTGCGGAACGACACCATGAACATCAGCATGATGGCGAGGAATACGACGCCCAGTGTCATTATCTGCGAGCGGAACAGGCTCTGCAGCATGTTGTTGTAGAGCACCAGCATGCCGGACACATGCACCTGGTCCGCGCCGATTCCCATATCGTTGACCAGGTGGTGACGGATCTTTTGTATCAGTGCTTCGCGCTGTAACGAAGGATCAGACTCGAACACGCGTATACCAAAGCGCAACTGGTCGCCGTCTTCCGATAGATAGGGGTTGAACAGCGACGCCTTGATGCCTTCCGGCAGTTTCTTGAACAGGATCGACAGGAAGAAGTCATCGATCGGTTTGCCATTGTTCAGGGTCTCCAGCATCCGCGTCGCCGTGACGATGGACAGGACCTTGCCGGTTTCGGGTAATTCATCGAGGAAGTCGTGAATGGCTGTGACCTCGCCCAGCATGTAGGTGTTAAACCAGTAACTGGTACCCGTGATGCCGGCCTCGCCTCCGGTCTCCGAAAACAAGTCGTCCATGAATTCGTCATCCGCAAATTCCTCCTCACTGACGACCGGTTCCGGCGGTGCGTCGATGATGACATCCAGCGGGGTGGTGCCGCCCAGTCTGCGATCGATCAGTTCCATACCCCGGTAGATCTCGGTGTCATCCTTGAAATAATCGATAAAGCGGTTCTCCACGGTGAGCATGGTGATACCGATAACGCTCAGTATCATGACGAGCGCAAATACCGCGAGGACAGGGCGGCCGAACTTCCGGATCAACCGGGCAAAGAATCGTGTTATGGCGCCGGTGATGTCGCGCAGCCTGGCGGGTGTGCCCGGATCCAGCAGCATTAGTACGGCGGGAAACAGGGTAAAGGCGAGTATAAAGGCAATCGTTATGCCGACGGCCATCATCCAGCCGAAGTCGATGACCGGGCGTATCCCGCTGAACAGCAGCGAACCGAAGGCGACGATGGTGGTGAGGGCGGTATAGAAGCACGACCCGATCTTGGTCCTGACGGTTTCCCGAACGAGTTCGTGCTGTCCTGCATCCGGCCGCTCGGCGTGCAGTTCCCGGTAGCGGACGATCAGGTGGATCGTCAGGGACAGGGTGATGATCAGCAGCAGGGAAATAAAATTGGACGAGACGACGGTGACCGGCCAGTCGACAAAACCGAGCCAGCCGACCATGATCAGTCCCGTAATCGTGCAGGTCATCATCGGCAGGAGTACCCAGCGAAATTTGCGAAACGCGATAGGTCCGCACGGTCCCGGTGACGGTCGAGGATGGTGCGCACCGTCGCGATATCCGCGTTTTGCTGGTCAAGCTGGCTGGCGCTGTATTCGTCAAACCGCTGTGAGACAGCTGCCAGTTCCGCGCGCTCCTGTTTGGTCAGGTTGTCGTCGAGGTCTTTTATACGCAGCCGGTCACGCCGCTCGAGCAGCTCGTGATAGGTCTCATCACGGCTGAAATTCACCTGCAGGGCAGTGGTTTTGCCGTCCGGGCTGATCAGCAGATTGCGATACAGCGGGCTGGTAGTGAATTCCAGCCGGGCGAGTGCCCTGTCAGTGCCCTGGCTGTCCAGGGTGCGCACCTCACGGCTCAATTCCGTCAGGGTGACCGGTGGGCTGCTGATCAGCGGCGCGTCCAGCAGGCTGACGACCGATTCGACCCGCTCCAGGCCGTCCAGCGAATTCCGCAGGACACGTATGTCATCCAGTACCGCATCGCTGAACAGGTCGCCATGCGGTGTGTAGGTTACGATCAGGTTGTCATCCAAGCCATATCGGGCACGGATGGCGCGGTAGTAACGCAGCGCCTGGTCGTTTTCCAGTACCAGCGAGTCCGCGGAGGCATCGAGCTTGAAACCAGGCGCATGCAGGCCGAAGAACGCGGTTGCCAGGGCGGCAATCAGCAACACGATGGCGGGCCGCTGCAGGACCAGTGCATCGTAATATCCTGCAAGCAAGTGTGACACGTCAGGATGCAGTCGGCCCGGTTGATGCCCGGCTTGCATACATAATTTCCATGACGCGTATCTTAGCCGTCCCTTTCCGTGCTGGCTACACCCGCTACCGGCATAGTGTCCCGGTCAGTAATCAATCAACGACTGTGGTTTGTATTCCAGTCCGTCGCATCAAGCCACTCGACGATTTTTGTGGCCGGCAATGGCCTGGAAATCAGGAAACCCTGACCGTACTGGCAGCCCATATCGATGAGTTGCTGTTGAATCTCGGGCGTCTCGATGCCTTCTGCCAGTACATTGATACCAAGATCCTTGCCCAGGGTAATCATTGATCTGACCAGGCGTTCATTGTTTTTCTCTGTCAGCAGTGTGGTGATGAAAGACTTGTCTATTTTCATTTCCTGGACAGGGAGTTGCTGCAGGTATGAGTACGAGGAGTAACCGGTTCCGAAGTCATCGATTGACAGCATGACGCCAGCATCGCTGAGTTGCCGAAGATTTTGTTGCGCAATTTCTTCATTCACCATGATCGAGGTTTCGGTGATTTCCAGAATGAGCAATTGCGGATCGATATCCCCCATATACGCAATGCTCGTGACACCAGTTCAACCAGTTCCGGGCTGTCCAGCAATTGCGGCGAGATGTTGACAGCTATACGGAAGTCCGGAGAATGCTCGCGCATCAGCCTTGACTGGTTCAGCGCGGTATTCAGGATCCACAGGGTGATATCCTGCAACAGCCGGCTTTTTTCAATGATAGGTATCATGATATCCGGTGCAATAAAACCGTGCTCGGGGTGCTGCCAGCGAATCAGCGATTCGGCACCGTACAGCTGGTGGGTCTGGAGGTTGACCTTGGGCTGGTAGTACAGCTCGAATTGTGAATTCATGAAGGCCGATTCCAGTTCGGCCTCCAGTACCTTGTTGCGGGTAATCAGTTGATTGTGCGATCCACCGGCATGCATGATTCGCATGTTCGCCTGATGCGCGGCCTGTACCGTATTTTCGGCCTCCATAAGCAGGTCCTCGGCCGATTGCCCGTGCTCTGGAAACAGTACGATACCGATCGTTGGCTGAATGGAGGTATGCATGCCGGTCAGGCCGCGCAGGCCATCAAGGCTTTCGATAATTTTATTGGCGGCGAGATCGGCCATGGCTGCAGATTTCAGGTCGGAAATGATCAGCCCGAAATGATGATGATCCACTCGCGAGAGAATATCCTTCGGCCGTTTGATATCCTCAAGCTGCCTCTGTACAGCATCCAGAATCTCGCAGATCTTCCTG
>CAMYKJ010000104.1 GCA_947258945.1 uncultured Ectothiorhodospiraceae bacterium | reverse complement strand
CCGAGGTGGAAAACGCCGAAGTGGCAGATAGCGGCGACAGCCATCGTTACCAGCTCGATGTCAGCATGAATATCAGCCGCGGCGGCTTCCAGCGCCGCTATTATCTCAACTATCAGCACGAGTCCTTCGAGCTGGGCAATGATGATGACAATGTGGACTTTCTGATACCCGGTGCGACCATCTCCCGGCTGAAGAGCGATAATGTGCTGTTTCCGCGGCGCGGCTACAGCTGGAGCGCCGACCTGCGCGGTACGCCCGGCCTGATCTCGTCAACCCGTTTTGCGCGTATCGCGGCCGGTCTGCGTGGCGTCTACCCGCTGGGTGACAAGGGGCGCATCCTCGGCCGCGGACAGGTCGGTGCAATGAAAGTGGATGACTTTTCCCGGTTGCCGACCACGGAGCGCTTCTTTACCGGCGGCGACCAGAGTGTGCGCGGTTACGATTACCAGGAGCTGGCGCCGGTCGACAGCAGCGGCGAGGTGGTCGGCGGTCGTTACCTCGCGGTGGCCGGCATCGAGCTCGACTACCTGTTTGCCGGCAACTTCGGTGCCGCCGTGTTCGTCGATGCCGGCAATGCCGATGATGCCTTCCCGCCGAGTATGAAGGTCGGTGCCGGCATCGGCTTTCGCTGGCGCAGCCCGGTCGGCATGTTGCGGATCGATGTGGCACACCCGTTCGATGATCAGTTCAACGACTACCGCCTGCATTTCAGCATCGGTCCCGACCTGTGAGCTTCATCATCCGCCGCCTCCTGCCGGGTTTGCTTGCCTTGCTGCTGCTGTTGCTGGCTGGGTTGGGCTGGCTGGCCGGTACCGAGTCGGGTCTGCGCCTGCTGTGGAATCACCTGGTCAGGCCGGCCGTACCGGAACTCTCCTCCGGCAAGGTTACGGGACGCCTGGCCGGTCACATTACGATCAGTGACCTGCGTTACGAAAATGTGCAGCTGTTATTCACTGCACGGTCCCTGCAGCTCGAGTGGGCACCAGCGGCCCTGCTGGACGGGGTTGTGCAAATACGCCGGCTGGCAGCCGAGGGTCTGCACTACGAGCAGCGCGGGGAGGGTAGCGATGAACCGCTGACATTGCCGGAGCGCATTGCGCTGCCCGTTGTTATCGACCTGCAGGACCTGTCAGTCACCGATGCGGTCATTGTCAGCGCGCCCGGGGCGGATCCCCTGTCGCTGGATTCGCTGCTGCTTGCCGGCACCTACCGCGACACACGTCTCGACATCACGCAGCTGGCGCTGCGCCGCCCGGACCTCAGTCTCGACGGGGCAGCCACGTTGCAGACGGCAGATGACTTCGGCCTCACGGGTGAGTTGCGCTGGGAGGCAATGCCCCCGGGTTATGCCCCGCTGCAGGCACAGACCCGACTGTCCGGTAGCCTGCGCAGTTTGCGGGTCGAACAGACGGTCGCAGCCCCCTATGCACTGCAGGCCAGTTTGCTGCTGAGCGAACCGCTGGCGACGTTGCTGCTGGATGCGACGGTTGAGTTGCAGGCCAGTGACCTGGTGGCAATCAACAGTACCTGGCCGGACATGCGTCTGGCCGGTACCGTTGCAGCCAGCGGCCCGCCCGATGCACTGCAGCTCGATGGAACGGTCGATATTCGTGATGCCATGGCGGCCACACTGCAGCTGGTGTTTGCCGGCAAGCTGCAGCCGGCGGTCCTGCAGCTTGCCTCGCTGCAGCTGTCCTCGCCGGGCCGGCCGGCGCGGCTGGATGCACAGGGCAGTATCGGTCTCGGCGCACAACCGGAATTCGATTTCCAGGCAGAGTGGCGTGCCCTGGCCTGGCCGCTGGAAGGCACGGCCGAGTACGAGAGTAAACAGGGACGCTTTACGTTAACCGGCACACCGAACGCTTACCGGCTGGATGCCGCCGGTGACGTGAAGTACCAGGATGTACTGAACGGGCAACTGGCGGTGCGCGCCCGCAGCGGCAGCGAGCCTGGCAGCTGGCAGATCGAAACGGCCAGCCTGTCGCGCGGCACCGCCCGGCTCAGTGCGACCGGGCAGGTCGGCAACCGCTATGACCTCGACTGGCGAGTAAACGCACCGCGCCTGGCTGACCTGTCACCGCAGGCCTCGGGCAGTCTCACTGGCAGTGGCAGACTGGGCGGCAGTCTGCCCGGACTCGCAATCAGCGTGCATGCACAAGGTTCGGGTATGGGTTTCCGGGGTCATCGTATCGGCACGCTCGCAATCGACGGCGATGTGCAGCTCGCCGACGACCGGGCCTCCCGACTGCAGGCCACGCTGGCTGATGCACTGCTTGCCGGCATCCGTATAACAAACCTGGAGGTAGAGGGTTCGGGCACCACTGCGCAGCATTCGATCAGGCTCGGGGTTGATTCCAGTCATGGCGCCTCGGACCTCGGCGTGACCGGTCGCTGGGACGGCGATACCTGGCATTTCAACATGCAGCAGGCAAACCTGGCCTACCCGAAACTGGCCCCCTGGCGACTGGAACAACCGCTCAGCGGCAAGTTGACGCGTACACGCCTGCAGCTGTCGGAACATTGCTGGGGCAGCGACGCAGCACGCATATGCGGCCGGTTTGCCGGCACGCCGGAGGAATACACCGGCGCATTCTCCCTGACAGACCTGCCGCTGACATATTTTTCAGCATTACTCCCCCTTGAGTCTGATCTGCAAGGCGTCATACAGGCGCGTGGTGATCTGGGCAAGGTTGCAAAACAGGCTGCCCGGATCAACGTACACCTCGACAGCACGCCGGCCACACTGCGCCTGCCGCAGCAGGATGTTGACGAGCCGTGGCAGCTCGCCTTTGCCCCCGGGAAGGCGGCGTTTACGCTGGCACGGAACAGGGCGGAGCTGTCGGTCGACCTGCCGTTCGCCACCGGCCAGGGTGGTGTGAACGCACGGGTCCTGATGAGCGTGCCGGCCGACGGCGACTGGCTGCAGGGCAGGCTTGACGGCGAGCTGGCATTGCTGTGGCCGGACATCGGGCTCGCCGCCAACTGGCTGCCCGAGGTGGACAAACTGCGCGGGCGCATCGATGGACGCATGCAGCTGGCCGGTACACCGGCTGCCCCGGAGTTGCTGGGACGGCTGGCACTGACAGAGGCGGGGGCGACACTCGTGACGCCTGGTCTGGCACTCGAGGATATGAATCTGGAGCTGGTCGGCCGGCCGGCCGGTGAAGTGCAGCTCACTGCATCGGTGCGTTCCGGCGACGGCACGTTAAACGGCGACGGTGTCCTGAATCTCCTCGAGCGTACCGCAAGACTGGCAGTAAAAGGCACGCAGTTCCAGGTCATGAACTCGCCGGAGGCGAAGATCTTCGTCTCGCCGGACCTGCAGCTGGCAATGGACAACCAGCAGGTCAAAATCAGCGGACAAATCGACGTACCGCGCGCACAGTTGCGCCCGCGCACGTTGCCGGAATCGGCGGTCAGTGTTTCGCCTGACCAGGTACTGGTGAGCGAGGCTGCGCAGGAAGCGGCGCAGACGCCTTACGCCGTGGATGCCAGGGTAAGGCTGGTGCTGGGTGAAGATGTCGACATCGACGGCTTCGGGCTGAGTGGCAAGCTGCAGGGCAATGTTCTGCTGGTCGATCTGCCGGCACAGCCGGCCACTGCCACCGGCGAGGTGTCCATCAGCGATGGACGCTACCAGGCCTATGGCCAGCAGTTAACCATCCGCACCGGCCGGCTGCTGTTTGCCGGTGGCGCGGTGACGCAGCCCGGACTCGATATCGAGGCCGTGCGCAAGCCTGCCCCCGATGTACTCGTAGGTCTCAAGGTCCGCGGCGGCTTGCAGGCACCGAAATTCACCGTGTTCTCCGAGCCGGCCATGTCGCAATCGGCCAGCTTGTCCTGGCTGGTGCTGGGCCGCCCGCTCGAGCGTGGCGCCTCCGACAGCGAGCGCTCGACCATGCAGGCGGCGACACTGATGCTGGGACTGAGTGGCGGCGAGTCGATCGGCAAGCGCGTGGGTGAACAGCTGGGGCTCGACGAGGTGTCGATCGGCAGTGAAGCGGGTGCAGACGAGACCCAGGCCTCGCTGCTGGTCGGCAAGTACCTGACACCGGAGCTGTTTGTCAGTTACGGCATCGGCCTGTTCGAGCCGTTGACGACGCTGCGCCTGCGCTATGCCCTGTCCAGTCGCTGGAAACTGGTTGGAGAGACCACTGCGATCAGTTCTTCCGCCGATCTGTTCTACGAGATCGAGCG
>CAMYKJ010000103.1 GCA_947258945.1 uncultured Ectothiorhodospiraceae bacterium | reverse complement strand
GAAATCATCTTCAAGCGCGACGGCAGCATGGTCCGCTCGCGTTTTTTCAATGGCCTGATGCGCTCGCATGCGCGTCTGACCTATACCGAGGTGGCCGCCATCCTGGTGGACGGTGACAGCAAGGCCCGTAAACGCAGGCAGGCACTGTTACCGCACCTGGAGGAATTGCACAGCCTGTACAAGGCGCTGCGCCGCGGTCGCGGCAAACGCGGTGCGATCGACTTCGATACCCGCGAGACCCGCATCGTGTTCGGCGCCGATCGCAAGATCGAGCGTATCGTGCCGGTGGTGCGCAACGATGCCCACAAGCTGATCGAGGAGTGCATGATCGCGGCCAACGTGGCGGCCGCGCGATACCTGAAGCGACACAAGATGCCGACCCTGTACCGGGTGCATGCCACGCCGGCCGATGACAAGATCACGGACCTGCAGGAGTTTCTCAACGAGCTCGGCCTCGGGCTGCGTGGCGGACGCAAGCCGTCGGCGCGCGACTATGCAGTCGTGCTGGAACAGGCGCGTGGCCGGCCGGACGAGCATTTGATCAATACCGTGCTGTTGCGCTCCATGCCGCGCGCGGAATACAGCCCGGACAATATCGGTCACTTCGGCCTGGCCCACGAGGATTATGCGCATTTCACCTCGCCCATCCGGCGTTATCCGGACCTGCTGGTTCACCGTGCGATCCGGCACCTGCTGTCCGGCAAGCGTGCCGACAGTTTCAAATACGGGCACATCGACATGCAGGATTTCGGCGAGCACAGTTCCACCACGGAACGACGCGCCGATGATGCCACGCGCGATGCCATCGACTGGCTGAAATGCGAGTACATGCTGGACAAGATCGGCGAGGTCTATCCCGGTATCATCACCGGCACTACCTCCTTCGGTATTTTCGTCGAGTTGCAGGATATCTACGTCGAAGGTCTCGTGCATGTCACGGCGCTCGGCAATGACTATTATCATTTCGACCCGACCCGTCACTGGCTGATCGGCGAGCGCACCAACCACATCTTCCGTCTCGGCGACCCGGTGACGGTCAGGGTGGTGCAGGTCAATCTCGACGACCGCAAGATCGACTTCGAACTCCACGAAACGAAAACCGGCCGGGGCAAGAAACAACACAAGCGCGGGGGCAAGTCCGCCGCCGCTCCGGGCGGCAAGAAAGCGGGACCAGGCAGGAAGCAGGCGAAGCGCGGACGCAAGACTGCACTCAGGCGCAAGTCCAGGTCACGCGGGTAGCGCTGGCAGCAGCGCATGGCTGACAGGCAGATTGTCTACGGCTGGCATGCGGTCACGACCCTGCTGGAGCGAAACCCGGCCGCGGTCGACAGCCTGCAGATCGCGGCCGGCGACGAGCGGCGCAGGGCGGCCCTGGGAGCAACGGCTGCAGCGGCCGGCATCCGGGTGGCGGCCGTGTCGCGCAGTGAACTCGACCGGCAGTACCCGGATGCGACCCACCAGGGCGTGGTCGCGGTATTGCGCGCGGCCGCACAGACACTGACTGACAGGCAGTTACCCGCCTTCCTGGAGGCACTGCCGGCACCGGCCCTGCTGCTGGTGCTGGATGGTGTGCAGGATCCGCACAACCTCGGCGCCTGCCTGCGTAGTGCGGATGCCGCCGGCGCCCAGGCCGTCATCATGCCGCGTGACCGCGCCGCCGGCCTGACACCGGTGGTCTACAAGGTGGCCTGTGGTGCGGCCCAGACCGTACCCGTATTCGCGGTGACCAACCTGGCGCGGACCCTGCGCATGCTGAAACAGGCCGGCATCTGGCTGTACGGCGCCAGTGACCGGGCCCCGCAGTCGCTGCACGAGACCGACCTGACCGGTCCGCTGGCACTGGTCCTCGGCAGCGAGGGCAGGGGGCTGCGTCGCCTCACCGCCGAGCTGTGTGATTTCCTGGTAGCCATCCCGATGGCCGGCGTGGTGGAGAGTCTCAACGTGTCGGTGGCCGCCGGTGTGCTGCTGTTTGAGGCACGGCGCCAGCGGATGGAGGGCGATCAAGGCTAAATAAACAGCATAAACATCTACTTGTAGGAGCGCACGACTGCATGGAGGAGGTGAGAACGGGAAGCGTTCGAGAGGCTGGCCTGGGCCATGCAGGAGGTAGGGCACCAAAAGTAGGCGCTTTAGGCGACGCAGGAGCAGTTGCCGAGGCATGCGCGAATTACAATGCCCGATCGGTTCGCGGACATCGTCCGCTCCTACAGTATCTTATTGCATCCATCCTGGCCCTCACGTAGAATGCGCCAGCTCTAACAATTTGATTATTAACTCCTTGCTTGTCGCACACCGCTGCAGGCTTTAATCCGAAAGGGGTCTTTGATGAGACATTACGAAATAGTGTTTCTGGTCCACCCTGACCAGAGTGAACAGGTGTCCGCCATGACAGAGCGCTACCGTGCCACGATCGAGGCAGACGGTGGCGCGGTCCATCGACTGGAAGACTGGGGCCGCCGGCAACTGGCTTACCCGATACAGAAACTGCACAAGGCACATTACGTGCTGATGAACATCGAATGCAGCACGTCCGTGCTTGAGGAACTCAACAGTTCATTCCGTTTCAATGACGCGGTTATTCGCAACATGGTCATCACCCGCAAGGAGGCGGTTAGCGAACCGTCACTGCTGATGAAAAAGCCGGAAGAGAGGCGCGAGCGCGAACCGTCGGAGTCGGCAGCACCGGCTGCCGCCGGCGGTGCCGACACACCGCCGGCAGTGGATGATGCCGCCAGCGATGCCGATAAGCCGCCGGCAGCGGATGATGTGGCCGACACGCCGAAAGCAGCGGATGATGCCGCCGGCGAAGTCGCCGCCACGACAGAATAATCGACAGCAATATTACGCAGAGGAATTACCATGGCCCGCTATTATCGTCGACGCAAATTTTGCCGCTTCACTGCTGAAGGCACCAAGGAAATCGACTACAAGGACCTCGCGGTCCTGAAACAGTATGTATCGGAAACCGGCAAGATCGTACCGAGCCGCATCACCGGCACCAAGGCAAAATACCAGCGACAGCTGTCCACCGCGATCAAGCGCGCGCGCTACCTGTCGCTGCTGCCTTATTGTGACGCGCACTAGCAATTTGAAGCGCTGACAACTGTGGCGTCAGGCTTTGACCTGCGCGACGTATGAAGGCACTGGCTGAATATATCGTTCGTGGCCGCTGGCAGGCGGTACTGGTTACCGCGGCCTGCGGTGCAATGACGTTCTTGCTGCCGCCGTTCAGTACCATGCTGAACTACCTGGCTGCTGCTGCAGTGGCACTGGTTACCCTGCATGTCGGACTGCTCCAGGGCCTGCAGGTCCTGTTTATCGCTGCCGTCATGACGGTGCTGTTTTACCAGCTGCTCGGCATACAGTCTGTGGTGGTTGCCGTCATGGTACTGTTGCTGTGGCTGCCGTGCTGGGCGCTTGCCGCAATCCTGCAGGCGACTCGCCGGCTCGACCGCGCGCTCATGGCCGCGGTGTTGTTCGGTGCCGCGATCCTGCTCGGGGTGTACGGGCTGCTTGGCGACCCGGTCCCCTGGTGGGTCGAACGCCTGCAGGCGCTGCAGGCAATGCTGGACGATGCCGGCCTGCCGGTAACGAACCTGTCTGACGAGCAGTTGTTGCATGACGTAGCGGCACTGATGACCGGCCTGGTGCTGGCATCCTTGCTGATCGGTGTACTGGGCAGCCTGATGCTGGCCCGCTGGTGGCAGTCCAGGCTGGTCCACCCGGGTGCGTTCAGGGAGGAATTCTGCAGCCTGCGACTGGGCTATCCGGCCGGTCTGCTGACCCTGGCGGTCATGCTGGCGGCGCGTTTTGTGAGCGGCAGCGCCGGTGAGCTGATCGCGCAGCTGGCGATGATCCTGCTGGTACCGTACCTGCTGGTCGGGCTCGCCGTGGTGCACAGCGTGGTCAGGCAGACTGGTCGCAGCAGCGCCTGGCTGGCAGTGATATACGTGCTGCTGGCGATCATTCCGCAGGCCACGCTGTTGCTGGCTGGCGGCGGCTTGCTGGATACATGGGTCGACTTTCGCCGGCGCGTGCGAGCGAAGGCCGGCGGCGACGGACAATAAACGAGTAACGACAGAGGTTGCAACAATGGAAATCATCCTGCTTGAAAAGATCGAGAATCTGGGCGCCATGGGCGACAAGGTGACGGTCAAACCCGGTTACGGGCGCAATTATCTCGTGCCGAAAGGCAAGGCC
>CAMYKJ010000102.1 GCA_947258945.1 uncultured Ectothiorhodospiraceae bacterium | reverse complement strand
ATCTCGCCGTTGTGCGCAATCATGCGGAACGGGTGTGCCAGATCCCACGACGGGAAGGTGTTGGTCGAGAAGCGCTGGTGTACCAGTGCCAGCGCGCTGACCAGGCGTTCGTCGCGCAGATCAGCGTAGTAGGTATCCACCTGATCGGCCAGCAGCATGCCCTTGTAGCAGATGGTGCGGGCCGACATCGAAGGCACGTAAAAATGTTCGCAACCCGGCTTGCCGGAATCGCGCACGCTATTCTCCACACGCTTGCGGATGATGAACAGGGAACGCTCGAAGGCATCGGTATCGGCACAGGTTTCACCCCGGCCGATCAGGATCTGGCGCACGACGGGTTCGACGGTCTTGACGCTCTCACCCAGGCCGCTGTTGTCGGTCGGCACATCGCGCCAGCCCAGCAGTTGCTGGCGCTCCTCGGCGATGACCTGCTTGAGCAGTGCCTCGCACCAGCTGCGGGTGGCGTCGTTGCGGGGCAGAAACAGCATACCGATACCGTAGTGTTCGGCCTCCGGCAGGGTAATGCCAAGTCCGCTGCATTCCTCGCGCAGGAAGGTATCGGGGACCTGCATGAGGATACCGGCACCGTCGCCGGCCAGCGGATCGGCGCCGACCGCGCCGCGGTGGGTCAGATTCTTGAGGATGCGCAGACCCTGCTGGACGATCTCATGGCTCTGGCGGCCCTTGACGTTGGCCACGAAACCGACACCACAGGCATCGTGTTCATTGGCAGGGTCATACAGGCCTTGTCGTGGAGGCAGGGTGCCGTACGTCATTGAGATAACCTTGTACCGAGTCTGTAACCAGGGGCTGACGGCCCATCCGTAGCCAGGAATAACTTAAAATACAATAACCTGTTAGACAGCGCGTCCGCGTTTCCGGCACCGGCCGGGCGTTATCGGGGCGAGGCCAAAAGGCCGAACAGTATAGCGCCGACCGGCCGGGGGTTCAATTTACCGGGGGCAGTTTTTCCCTTTTGCTTTCAGGGATATGCGTGATGGGTTTATTCCTTCTCTGCCTGCATGAAAACCACCTGGTAGCCACGCTTCAGCTGCTCGTCGCGTGCCTGTATCAGGGCACTCTCGGCGGATTCGCGGTCCGGGAAATTTTCGCGCGTCACGCGACCGCGCGCACCCTGGTAGCCCCACTCACGGATCAGCGACCAGCCCTCAAGCAGATCCTCCTGCAGGTGCAGGTGGTAAAAGCGGGGTGCCTTGTCACCCGCCGGCGGGATTTGCATGTAGATGCGCATGGCTGGCTATTAATATAAAAAATAAGAAATCAACTCGCGCAGAGACGCAAAGACGCGGAGGATAAAACTACTAACTCGAGACCGTA
Source organism: uncultured Ectothiorhodospiraceae bacterium (assembly GCA_947258945.1). Taxonomy (GTDB): domain Bacteria; phylum Pseudomonadota; class Gammaproteobacteria; order UBA9214; family UBA9214; genus UBA9214. The sequence goes on along the minus strand of CAMYKJ010000102.1, from coordinate 2,877 downwards.
TTGAAGTCTCATGTCATTTCCGCGCAGGCGAGATTCAAGCCTTAGTGATTTCAATGGATTCCTAAATAAGTGCAATATTCATTCCAGAATAAGAATTTACCAGACAGGTTAGGCCATATTGCAAGCTGAAACAAAGTGAATCTTATGGATTTTCTTTATTGTCTGTGAGATTTTTTGTTTTCTCTGCGTCTTTGCGTCTCTGCGCGAGGTTGTCTTTTTTTAAATAGCCGGATTGAACACGCGGTCGTATTCGGCGATGGCATAGCGATCCGTCATGCCGGCGATGTAATCGGCGACGGCGCGCGCCCTGCCGTGTTCACCCTGCCTGGCCTCCAGGTGCTGTGCCTGGAGGCGCGCCTCGTCCGGGAGCAGTCGCGTGTCGGCATAAAAGGCCTCGAACAGGGCGCTGATCGTTCGCGCAGCCTTGGCTGTCATCCGGTGCACCCGGTAATGGCGGTACAGGTTGTTGCGCAGGTAGCGTTTCAGCTCCAGATTGCGTTCGCGCATGGGGTCGCTGAATGTAATCAGCGGACTGTCGTGATTGCGCACGGCCTCGATGTTATCGGGTTCCACTTCACCCAGCGCCGACTGGCTGGTCTCGACCAGGTCGATGACCTGGCAACCGATGAGTCGCCTGACCACTTCGTGAATGGTGCGACGCGGTGCCAGTTGCGGGTATTGCCGGCGGACCGTTTCGTACTGTTCGCGAAACAGGTCCACTTCACCGAGGGCGTCGACATCGATCAGGCCGGAGCGCAGCCCGTCATCCACGTCATGACTGTTATAGGCGATTTCATCGGCCAGGTTGGTCAACTGCGCTTCCAGTGAGGGTTGCCTTCGTTCCAGGAAGCGGCGGCCAAGTTCCCCCAGGCGCTCTGCATTCCTGCGCGAACAGTGCTTGAGGATCCCTTCGCGTGTCTCGAATGTCAGGTTGAGACCTGGAAATTCGGCATAACGCTCCTCGAGTTCGTCGACTACACGCAATGACTGCAGGTTGTGTTCGAAACCGCCGAACTCCTGCATGCAGGCATTGAGGGCATCCTGTCCGGCATGACCGAACGGTGTATGCCCGAGGTCATGTGCCAGCGCGATGCCCTCTGTCAGGTCCTCGTTAAGGCGCAATGCGCGTGCAATGGAGCGTGCCACCTGCGCGACCTCGATGGAGTGTGTCAGGCGGGTGCGGAACAGGTCGCCTTCGTGGTTGACGAATACCTGGGTCTTGTACTCAAGCCGGCGAAAGGCGGCCGAGTGGATAATACGGTCACGGTCACGCTGAAATTCCGTGCGATACACGGGCGCAGGCTCCTCAAATGAGCGCCCTCTGGTGTTTTCAGGATGAGCGGCGTAGGGCGCTAGAAAGGGGGTGCTGTTATTTTCAGGCATGATGGCATAGTTGTTCCGTACAACTCTCCCACAGGGGGAGGGATTCAGGTGTAGGGTGCGTTTCACGCACCGCTAACGGTGCACGGAGTGCACCCTGGGTATTCTTCATCAGCGGCCCTGTTCAGGCACTTGCCGTGGCTGTCAGTGTCTCACTCAGCAGGTCGGGCTGAAAATCGGCTGAGATAATGGCCTCGCCTATGCGCTTGAGCAGCACCAGGCGCAGCCCGCCATCAATGACCTTCTTATCCACGGCCATCAGGTCCATGAACTGCTGTTCGTCCATCGTATCGGGTGGTTCGGTCGGCAGGCCGGCCTGTTGGAGTATGTACTCCGTACGCTGGACATCTGCACTATCCAGCCAGCCATGGCGCGCCGAGAGGTCGGCGGCCATCAGCATACCGGCAGCCACGGCCTCGCCGTGCAGCCAGTTGCCATAGCCGGTAGCGGTTTCGATGGCATGGCCGAAGGTATGGCCGAGATTGAGCAGTGCCCGTATGCCGCTCTCGCGTTCGTCCGCGGCCACGATTTCCGCCTTGATGGCACAGGAGCGCTCGATGGCCGTGGCCAGCGCCGCCTTGTCGCGCGCCTTCAGTGCAGTGATGTTGGCTTCCAGCCAGGCAAAAAAGTCCGCGTCGTAAATCAGGCCGTACTTGATGACCTCGGCAAGCCCGGCCGCCAGCTGGCGGTCATCGAGTGTGTCCAGCGTGTCCGTGTCGATAATCACACAGCCCGGCTGGTGGAAGGCGCCGATCATGTTTTTTCCCAGCGCGTGGTTGACGCCGGTCTTGCCGCCGACCGATGAATCAACCTGTGCCAGCAGGGTGGTCGGGACCTGCAGGAAGGCCACGCCCCGCTGGTAACTGGCGGCCGCGAATCCGGTGATGTCGCCAACGACGCCGCCGCCCAGCGCCACCAGGGTACAGCCACGGTTGAAACGCTGCTCGAGCAGGGCGGTAAAAATGGTGTTCAGCGTGTCGAGCGTCTTGTACTGCTCGCCATCCGGCAGGATAACAGTCGCTGTCTGCAAGCCTGCGAGCGAGGCCAGCACACGGTCGAGGTAGAGCGGGGCAACCGTGGTGTTGCTGACGACCATCACCTGACGTCCTGAGATATGCGCTGTCAGCAAATCTGCCTGGTCAAGCAGGCCCTGTCCTATCTGTATCGGGTAACTGCGGTTGCCGAGATCGACAGTATGTGTGTTCATTGGCAATAGTATGAGGTCAGAGCACAATTTTTCCTAATAATCACCGTCAGGAATATCAGGGAAAAATGTACTCTGACCCCAAATATTTGCAGATCTGCTTCACCACATCCTGCACGCGTTTGCCGTCGGTGTCGATCACCAGGCCGGCGATTTCGCGGTACAGCGGCTCGCGCTCGGCCATCAGTGCCGCCAGCTTGCCGGGCGGGTCGTCGGTCTGCAGCAGTGGACGGTTACGGTCCCGACAGGTCCGCTTGAGCTGCTGATCGACCGAGGTATGCAGGTAAATCACC
>CAMYKJ010000101.1:8655-10475 GCA_947258945.1 uncultured Ectothiorhodospiraceae bacterium | reverse complement strand
ACCAGCTTGAACCCGCGAAGTGCGGCAATATGTCGCGGTTTTATGTGCGCGGGTTCACAAAATCAGACATAAAAACAACCATTAAGCGAGAAGTCCTGAATTTTACTTAAGGGGAACTCCCTGCCAGCCGTTAGCTCCAATAAGTAAGCATATTCTTATATAAGGAATAATTAACACACTTTTTGTAAGGAGTTTTCTATGTACTGGGATGCACTCACCGTCAGCGGCGTTTTTGTCTCCATCGTGCTGTCCATGGCAAGCCTTTATCTGTCCCGGCTGTCACGCTAGTAGCGAGCTAGCGTCCGGCCCACCACAGGCGCAGGCGCAGGCCGATGCCCGTGGTATAGCCCCGCGCGACAAAGCGTATGTTGCCGGCGGGATCGAGGATGAAGCTGGCCGGTACGCCGCGAACGGCATAGTCGCGTGCGATATTGTTGCCCGGGTCATGCAGCACCGGGTAATCCACGCCCTCTTCCCGCATATACGCACGGATAGCGTCGGCCTGGCCCTCGTCGATGACAACCGTCAGCACCGCGTGATCATCGGCGATGGCGTCGATGGCGTCCTGTTCCAGCCCGCAAACCGGGCACCAGGTGGCCCAGAAATGCACCAGTGCCGGTTTGCCGTGCAGGTCGGCAAGCGTTACCGGCGTGCCGTCGAGCAGGACACCGGTTATGTCGGGCGCCGGTCCCCGTGGCGCGTCGCGTGTCATCCATGCCTGCAGCAGCACGAAGGCCAGCAGGACCAGGGCCAGTTCCAGCAACCAGCGTGGCCAGCGGCGTTTTGTTTTATTCACGGTACAGAAAAATAATGATATTCAGGTGATTACAGTAAAGTCTTGAAGTCCGCAAAGATTCATACAAACAATGCATGTTTATCCTCGCGATCTTCGCACCCTTGCGGCGAAGACTGTCTATTCCGTGCCGCCTTCATCTTCTTCCGGCACTCCCTGCCACAGCATCTGGTAGCCAAGTTCATAGGTCTCGTCGCAGAACTCGGCCAGTGCCTGGAATTTCTCCTTGAAGATACTGTCAGCATGCGATTTTTCATGCTGCTCAAACGATTTCCAGAAGGTCACGATGGCCAGCTCACCCTGCTTGATCTTGGTGGCGGTCTCGTTGTCTGCCGGGGTATCGCCAACCGTACCCTCCTCCGAGATGAATCCTGAATATTTGTAAACCTGTCCGGCGATGAAGCCGCCATTGTCGTCGCCATAGGTGTTTTTGACGACGTTGCACATCTCGCCAAGTGCCAGCTCGACATCTTCCACGGCGACTCCGTCCTTCAGGTCGACCACGTTGAACAGCATCACGCAGCCAAACGGTATTTCTATCGGTGCAAACATAATATGACTCCCTGGTTGGAAACCCTATTGTACGGAAACACAGCTAAAAGTTCTGTTACAACAATGAAAACATGCGTGGTAAGCAGGCAGACAAAGGTTCATACCATGAGCTTGCGTCGTACCAGAATTGCCGCTATCACATAACCGACCAGAGCATAGCCCGCCAGCACGGCAAGGTGCAGCACGGGCTGCGCCAGTTCGGCACCGGCCACCAGACCGCGTGTCAGATGCACGGCATGGGTCAGGGGCAGCAGGTAAACGGCGCCGCGCACCGCTTCCGGCAAAGTCTCGACGGGGTAGAAAACCCCGCAGAGGATAAACATCGGTGTCACCACCAGTACGAAGTAATAGCTGAAGAAATCATAGGTGGTGGCCAGCGAACTCATGATCATCGCCGGCCCGGCAAAACACAGGCCGATGAGGAATACCACCGGGACGACCCACAGGGCCTGCCAGCCCTGTGCAACACCCAGCA
>CAMYKJ010000101.1:0-8608 GCA_947258945.1 uncultured Ectothiorhodospiraceae bacterium | reverse complement strand
CATTTCGCCGGCGACGATGTCATCGACGTCCAGCGGCGTGGCGAGGATTGCCTCGTAGGTCTTTTGCGGGACCATGCGCGTGAACACCGAGTACATGCCTTCGAAGCTGGCCGTGGTCATGGCGCTGGAGGCGATGATGCCCGAAGCGAGGAAGGCCAGGTACGGCATGCCGGCCATGTCCCCGACGAAGTGACCCAGGCCGAAGCCCAGTCCAAGCAGGTACAGCAGCGGTTCGCCGAAATTCATCAGCATGGCCGGTATCAGCAGCTTGCGCCAGACGAGAATGTTGCGCCGCCACACATACAGGGCGCCGGGCCGAATGCGTGGCAGATACAGTGTGTCCATCAGTCGCGCAGCTCGCGGCCGGTGAGACGCAGGAAGACGTCCTCGAGGCCCGTGGGACGATGCACGAACCGCAGGGCATGGCGGTCCTTGAGTTGTTCAATCAGGGGGGCGGGATTCTGTGTGTAACAGTACAGGCTGTTGCCCATCTGCTCCAGACGGCAACCGCTTTGACGGGCAAGCTCCTGCAGGGTGTCGCCTTCCCCGCGCACCTCGATAACGTCCGTCTCGACGTGCTGCCTGATGAGTTCCGCCGGCGAGCCCTGTGCCAGGATGCGCCCGTGGTCCATGATGACCAGTTCGTCGCACAGGCGTTCGGCCTCCTCCATGTAGTGCGTGGTGAGCAGCAGTGTCTTGCCACGGCTCTTCAGTTCGGTGAGCCGCCCCCAGATAACATGCCGCGCCTGCGGGTCCAGTCCTGTGGTGGGTTCATCCAGTACCACCAGTTCCGGCTCGTTGATCAGTGCGCGGGCTATGGTCAGACGGCGCTGCATGCCGCCGGACAGGGCATCGGGCTTCGCCTTGCGGCGCTCGCCGAGCGAGACAAACTCCAGCAGCGTATCGATGCGGGCATCAATCTCCGGGCCGGCCAGCCCGAAGAACGAGGCATATACCGCCAGGTTTTCCTCCACGCTGAAGTCCGGATCGAGGTTATCTGCCTGCGGTATGATGCCGGTGCGCGCACGGATTTCTGCGGCATGACGCTGTACCGCCAGTCCGAAGATCGTCAGTTCGCCGCTGCTGACCGGCGTCAGGCCCATGGCCATGCGCAGCGTGGTGGTCTTCCCCGCCCCGTTCGGGCCGAGAAATCCGAAGCACTTGCCGGGTTCGATATCGAAGTCAATACCGTCGACCGCGCAATAGTCGCCAAATTGCTTGGTGAGCTTGCGGGCGGAGACGATGGGTGTGTCAGCTTGCTTTGCTGCGGCCGGTTGCATGGCCGCATTGTAGCGGGTTTAGGTGGGTTTAACGCACCTGCGACGAATTCATTTTGCTGTAGTGGTGGCTTAAAGCCGCAATATATCTCGCGCAAAGACGCCAAGGCGCAAAGAAAACAATAAAGCAACAGCCACAGACGACGCAGAGAAGCATTATGTCATTTGTCTTTCCGTGTGGTTCCGTGGCTAAGATTATGTTTACCACTGGACTCCCGCCTCGGCAATTGCTCCATGCATTGCCCTACCTCCTGCGTCCCTGCAGTCGTGCGCGGGAATGACAAACATTATGCCGGCAGGAAGTCGATCGGGTAGGTAATGGTGACTTCGTTGACGTCCTTTGCGCCGAAGTTGAACAGCTTCACGCGGGACGTGATCTTGCTGCCCAGCGCCGGATCGCCGAGTTCGCTGGAGACGATATCGCAGCGGGTGACCTTGCCGCTGGGTGCGATGGTCAGGCGCAGCACCACCTTGCCCTGCAGGTTCGGGTTCTTGCGCAGCGCGCGGTTGTAGACGCTGTAGATCGAACCCTTGTTGCGGTCGAAGATCATCTGGATCTCCTCGATGCTGCGTCCGGCCGAGCGACTGCCCTTGCCCTTGCCGCCGACGCTGCCGGTCTCGGCATTGCCGGCCGGGCTCTGTACGGTCGTGGTGGAGCGACCGGCCAGCGAACCGCCGCCGGTATTGCGGCTCAGCGATGCGGTCTTGATGCCGCCACTGGAGCTGGTGGTACCTGCGGTCAGGATGGCGCGCTCGGTCTTGCTTGCCTTGCCGCCGGCCTGGGACAGATTCTTGTTGCTGAAACTCTTGGTCACCGTGTTCTGGCGCAGGTCAGACAGTGAATCGCTCAGTGCCAGCAGGCCTGACTTCTCGGCCTTCTGGCGTGCCGTGACCTTGGGCTTTACCGGTTTCGGTTTGTTGACCACCACCTTTTTCGGCTTCTTCACCGGTTTCGGTTTTTCCACCTTTTTCGGCAGCGGTTTTTTCACCTCAACTTTCGGCGGTGGTGGCGGCTTGATGATTTCCTTTTCGAAGATCAACTTCGCCAGCCGCGGCGGATTCTCCTCCACCGGTTTTTCTATTTCCGGCAACGGCAGGAAGGGCATGAGCAGGCCAAGCGCGATTACGATCAGCAGGTTATTGCGAACGATGCGATTGAAGCGCAGGTCGTCGTCGTTCGCCACACCCCACGTCATATAGAAATTCAGCGCCCCTGCCGGCATCAGACTTCCTCCAGGGGCTTCTGCATGACCGCCAGCGATACGCGGTGGTAGCCGGCTTCGACGCAGGTCGCCATGACCTTTTTCAGCAGGCTGAATGGGATGTCTTTGTCGCCCATGATGGTGGCTTCCACTTTCACAGGCTCGTCGGATCGTTTCTTCTGCAGGGCCGCAGCAAGCTCACTGCTCAGCGCGGCCTTCAGCGGTGCGAAGGTCGCACCCTTGGTATTCATGACGGCATCAACCGGTGCAATGACCTTGCCATGCAGCAGGACATTATCCGGATTGACCATGATCACAACGGTCACCCGGGGCTGTTCCTCGGACACCGATTCCGGCAAAACCACGGACTTGTGTGTCGGCAGCACTTCGCCATCGGATGAGTTCACCAGCAGGAAGAATACCAGGATAGTGAAGATATCCATCAGCGACACGAGATTGATCCCCAAGGCGCTGCGCTTGCGCTTGTGGTGCTTCTCCATCCGCAGGGCGCGGCGTGACATTTTCATTTGCCGGCCATCCTCGTGCTTGTGTTCGTGAGCGGTGCGTCACCGATCGCGATTTCTGGGAACAGCTCCGCGCTTTGAACGCTGCCCGCCACCACGACCTGTGTGACCCGCACCCGGTCCATAACCTGTACGAGTGTGTCGTAGGGGGTATCGCTCTCCAGCAACAGGGTGGCGTCGAGCTTCTCGGGGAAGCGCGCCTTGATCTGTCGCAACAGCAGCGAGAGCTGTTCGTAGTCGTATTCACCGTTCACCCGGGGCAGGCGTCTCAGTAGCCCGCCCTCGCGGTCACCCACAGCAATACTATTGCCGCGCACGATGATCTCCAGGTTGAACAGCGGTTCCTGGATATTCTGCTCGTGCTCGGCCGCGGCCGGCAGGCTGAGTTCCAGCACAGTCATACGCGAGAACACGGCCGTGATCAGCAAGAACGGCACCAGTATCACCATCAGGTTCATGAACGCGGTGATATTGATGTCCGCCGGTTCCTGCATCAGCCGGCGGCGATTCAGGCGACGTCTCATCCGGCGTTTGCTCCGCCGCTGACCGGGCTATCCGTCAGGCTGTTGAGAAACTTCACCGAGGCCATCTCCAGGCTGTCGACCATTTGCGTGGTCTTGGTCTGCAGCACGGCATAGATCAGCAGCAACGGAATGGCAACCATCAGGCCGAAGGCCGTGGTGTTCATTGCCACCGAAATACTCGCGGACAGCATGTCGGCCTTCTCCGACGGGTTGGCCGCGGCCACCGCAGTGAAGGCCTTGATCAGGCCGATGATGGTGCCGAGCAGGCCGAGCAGCGTGGCAATATTGGCGAAGGTCGCCAGGTAGCCGGTGCGCTTCTCGAGATTCGGAACCGTTTCCATCAGGCCCTCTTCCATCGCGATCTCGACATCATCGCGGCGGCGCGAGGTGCGTGCACGACTCAGGCCGTAGCTGAAGATATGGCTGATGGCCGAGCGTGATTTTTCGGTCAACAGCGCCACCTGGGATACATGAAGATACCGCCGGACTGGAAGAATCCGACCACGGTGTTATACATATCCATAGTGATACTCCTGTTGCTTCCCCTTGGGAGGTGGCTTGCCGTGCCACGTCGCTGTTGTCCTTATCGACATGCCATTGGCAAGGTTTACACGCCTAGTTACCTTATATCTCCGGCTCATTCGGAACTGTGAACTGCTTCATAGTATTCAAGTTCTCTGAGAAACACGTCACGGTCGATGGGTGCAAGGATCTCATCGACCAGGCTGTTCAGCGGCCGCCCGGCGAGATCACCCGCCTCGGCCGATTTCCACGGCACGATATGCAATGCCTTGGGCAGCTCCTGGCTGCCGGTAATGGTGGTGCCCTCCAGATCGAGCTGATCGGCGGCGTGGATTGGCGCGATCCACAATAAACTGATTAGGCAGATCACCGATAATTTTGCAGGAGCGCAGGCATGCGCGAATAAATGTGTCAGATTCGTTCGCGGACAACATCCGCTTCTACAGGTGCTGTTATTCTGCGTGTTCATTTCTTGGCCTCTGCAGTCATCTTCGTCGGTTCAGTTGCCGGGACCTGCTCGCGCAGCTTCGCGATCCACTGCTGCAACTGCGCATCATCGGATTTCGTCAATTGCTGATAGCGCTCGTAGTGCGCCAGCGCGAGCGCCGGGTCCGGCAGATACCTGTCGTGCAGCAGTGCCAGGTTCCAGTGCAGGTCGGCGTGATCCGGCGCCTGTTCCAGGCCGGCGTTGTAGCTGGTGCGCGCCTCGTCGAGGCGGCCGGTGCGGCGATATAGCATGCCCAGCTGGTTCCAGGCCTCGGCCATGCCGGCATTGGCATCCAGCGCCTGTTTGAAGGCTGCCTCGGCAGCAGCACTGTCGCCAAGCATGGTTCTGACGATACCGAGATTGATCCATGGTCCGGGCAGGTTCGGCCTTGCTGCAGTAAGATGTTCGAGCTCTTCCGCCGCCGTGTGCCAGTCCTCTTTTTCCATGAGCGCCAGGACATAGCGATGCTTGCCTTCGGCATCCTTGACCGGCGCCGCGGGTTTTGAAGGCGTATCGCTGGTTGGCATAACGTTGTTGTCAACGGGTGCACTGGCGCAGCCGGACAGTAATGCGGCTGCAAGCACAAGTGCCAGTGCCGGTCCCTTGTTCATATATTTAGCGAAGTTCCGCCACATGGGACGCACCCCTCTCCTGTTTTGCGTACTGCGCAGGGACCAGTTTTGCCAGTGCCTGCAGGCTCTTGTCGATCCAGGCATCGTAGTGCCCCGCCTCGACACGTGCTGCATTGGTCTCGTGCAGGGTGATGGCCTGCTCCTCGAACGGATAGGCCTGGTCTTCCAGCAGGATGTCGTACTGTTCCAGTGCCTCGGCATCGAGGTTCTTCGGTCGTTCCGACTGCATCAGTGCGGCGGCCAGGTGACTGTAGATTTCAGCTGTGTAGAACGCAGCCGCGGTCGTGACCCCGGCCACCTCGTAGGACGCGGCCTGTTCGAATTGTTGCAGTGCCTCCTGCATCAGGCGTTTCTTGGTCTCGAGTGTTTTCTTCAGCGGCAATGTAATCCGTGCGCCCTGGTAGCGGGCATATTGCACGCGTGCCAGCGTCAGCTGGGCGTTGGCGGCCAGGTAACTTGTCCGATCGGTGCGGCTACTGCCCGCCTTGCGGTTCGTTGTGATGATATCTGCAAGCCAGCGATGGTATTCGCCGGTAGCGCCTGCGGATTTGTGTTGCTCCGCAATCCGGTGGCGTGCCTCGATCGCCGGCTCAAAGGGCTGCGGGAACTGGCGGATGTACTCGCTGTACATGCCGTTTGATTGCGCAGGCCGGTCCGCGCGGGCATACAGCTCGGCAGCCTGCCACAGGGCATCCCTGCGCAGGCTTGCATCCGTATGCTCGCGGCCGATGCGTTCAAATTCGGTGGCTGCCTGCAACGGTCGATCGCCGGACAGGTAGGCCGTGGCAAGACGGCGCGTGACCTCGCCCTGGCGCGGATCATCGGGGAATGCAGTGCGGAACGTGTCACCGGCGCTTTGCGCAGCTTCACCTTGTTTGTAGATAGAGGCCGCAAGTCTCTCAATCAACTCTGTTTTGTTATTGTCATCAGCCGCAGTGCGCGTCAGCACCTGCTGATAGGCCTGCTCGGCATGCAGGTAGTCCTCGAGATCGAAGTAGGCGTGTGCCTGCACCGTCCAGGTGACCCGCTGCTGGGTGGTGGTGGCGGCCTCATTGTCGATCACGGCCTGGGCAACCTCAATGGCGCGCTGGTTGTGATGGATAGCGAGCAACTGCTCGGCGGAACGAGTCAGGACGGCCAGCGACTGCGTGTGATCCGGAAAGCTCGTTGCGAAGCGTAATGCGTTTTCGATCGACTGCTCGTGCCACGTCTGTTTCGCTGTACCCTGCAGCGTTGCTTCATGTTTGTTACGAGCCAGTACCGAAGCATAGCCGGCATCGGCTGCCTTCCCGTGCATATCGTAGTTATATGCCGTGATGACGTATTCGTCGGCTGCTGCCGCGTACTGTCCTGATTCAAACAGTAACTCGGCCAGCAGGAAATTCATGTCCGGTGCGGCCTTGTCCTGCGGGAAGGATCCCAGGAAACTGCGATACCAGTGTGCTGCCTCGGCATAGTCGGCCGGTTTGCGGTGTTTTTGCGCCAGTGCATGGTAGTGTCGCGACAGGTCGGTCATGGTGACCTTCTTGTAACGCTCCACAAAGTCCTTCTTGCCCTGCAGCACCAGCGTGGGGAACTTGCCCTGACGGTAGGTCTCGATCACACGCATCTGGAAGGCCGGTGCCTGCGCGTGGTAAGGATTCTGTTCGACGAAGGCGTTGAATGTTTCCGCGGCATCATTGAAACGTTCCTTGTCGAGATACAGCAGGCCCAGCCGGTCGTAGACAATGTCCTCGTAGGGGCGTCCGCCCTTCCCGGTGAAATAGTCGGCAACGCTCGCCGCGCCGTGCTCGTACGAGAAGCTCAGGCTGATGACACGCAGGGTATCGTCGACACGCTCGCGTTCAGCACGCGACAGTTTTGTCAGCCGTTCGTCACCGCTCAGCGTGCTGTCGATTTTCAGGTCCAGCAAGGCGGTGACCCTGCTTGAAATAGCACCAGCCCAGCTTGTAGAGCGCCTGCTCATGGAACGGACTGTCCCTGCCTGCGTCTACCACGGCCTGATAGGAGTTTTCCGCGCCACGGTATTTTTTCTGCACGAACAGGATCTCACCGCGGCGAAAGCGGGCTTCAAGCCAGTGCTTGCTGTCCGGATATTCGCGCACCATTCTAGCCAGCGCGGCGAGTGACTTGTCCGGCTCGCCACCGAGTTCATAGGCGCGCGCCAGCTGGTAGAGAACCGAATCGTTGTTCTCCCGCTGTGGATAGTTCTTCAGGACCTTCTGATAGAGTGTGATCGAGTCCTGTACCTGCTGTGGATACAGCGACACGGCCTTGTCGGTATCGAAATCGGCCTGTGGCAGGACCTCGGCCTCGAGATTGATGTCGGCAAGCCGGCGCATGGCATGCGGGCGAGCATCGGTGTCATCATCTGTGGCGAGGAAGTTACGATAGGCATTCATTGCCTGCTGTTCACTGGACTCCACCGGTACATCCGTCATTTTTACCGGTCGCTTGCTGAGATCGTCGATGGTCGGTGCGTTGTCGCCACCGCCCATAATGGTACAACCGCCCAGCAACAGCGTGGCGAGTAGCGTGACAGGCAGGATCCGTATCATGGCGTGGTCCCCTTGCCGGCGATCTGCGCGCTGTCATAGGTCTGCGCCAGCGCGAAGCGGGCCTGTACGATGTAGGTGTCCAGACGTTCTTTTTGCTGTTCCAGCTCGCGGACGGCGATTTGCTCAATCAGCTTGCCCTGGGCAAGATGTGTAGACTCGGTGCGCGCAAGCAGTTCCTCGATGCGCGCCTTGTTACGAATGATGCGTGAGTCAAAACCGTTAAAACTTGCCGGTGTGACGGTATCAGCGATTTTCAGCGAATCAAGGTTATCCCGGGTTTGCCCGAGGAGATCAGACACTTCGGCCAGCTGTCTTTTTGCTTCCCACAGGCGTGGTTTGTATTCACTATTCAGGCGCCAATAGAGAATCCCTTCGAGACGTGTCCGTCTTTCATGCAGCAGGTTGGTCTGTGCATTCCGCGGGAGTGCGGCTACTGCTGATTTGATATCCTGCAGTCGTTTCCACTGCTGCGTCTCCTCGGCATTGGCAAGCCAGACCGGATTGCCCTGTGTCTCGATTTGCTCCAGCCGTTTGCTTAGACGCTGGAGACGTTGTTGCAGTGCAGCCCGGTCACCGGCCTGGAGGGCGGCCTGGGCCGCGGGTTTGTGCTGTGCGAAACGCTGTTCGCGTCCGTCAAGCATGTCATCATAGGCTTCAATGGCCTGTGCCCACTTGTTCAGGTTATTGCGCAGTGTCAGGAGGTCACGGTAGTTCTTCACGGCTTCCTGGAAGTCGTGCGCGGCCATCAGCGTGACCTGATAGCGCAACACCGGGTTGTCAGTATCGAAGCTGAGTTCCTGCAGCCAGCCGGTGCCGCTGCGCAGATCCTGCGCCTGCAGCACCTCAAGCAAGGCGCCTCGCCGGATAGCGGCAATGGACTCG
>CAMYKJ010000100.1 GCA_947258945.1 uncultured Ectothiorhodospiraceae bacterium | reverse complement strand
GCCGACATTCCCGCAGATCTACATCAACGGCGAACTGGTCGGCGGTTGCGATATCACGCTCGACCTGTACCAGAAAGGCGAGTTGCAGAAGATGGTGGCCGCTGCAGTGGACGGTGCCACCGGCTAACGAAAAAATTCACCTGTAGGAGCGCCTTGCAGGCGCGATTGAGAGAGCCATAATTTATCGCGCCTGCAAGGCGCTCCTGCAGCTTGGTATATCTCAGCTTGCCTCCAGCTTGATCAGTTCCTCGATGATGTCCAGCATCAGTTTCTGACCCTTGTCGGACATCTTCTCGGTCAGCTTGTCCGGGTCGCGTTCACCCTCGATCAGGGGGCGAATGCGACCGGACATGATGCCCATGTCGCCACCGGCCTCGAGCATTTGCTTTGCCATGTTGGCGATGATCTGCAAGGCCTGCGTGTTGCCCTTGCGCGCTGCATGCACAAGACCGGCAATGCCGGGCGCGGCCATCGAAGAATCGACGTTGGTCTCCAGGGCGGGCAGGGTGCTTGCATCCTGCAGGCCTTTCAGGATTGACTCGACAATAATGCCGTCCTCGTTGTCGAGGCCGGCGAGCAGTGACTCCTCCCGACTACCGGAGATGATGCTGCGGATGGTGGCAACCAGCTGGGTCCAGTCGTTTTCCTCGGCCTGTTGCAGGACCTGCTCGAGATCCGGGACGGAACCGGGATTGTTGCAGTGCATGACGACGCGATGAATCAGGCCGGCATGGGACTGGAGAATTTGCTCTTTCAGGTCGGGTGTTGTGGACATTATTCTGTGCCTTCGTTGGTGGTAGCAGGAGCATCTTGCGTCGCATCACGCAGCATGAATGCGTTCCAGCGGTTCATGATAGTGCAAAACAGGTCGGCCGTTCGCTCGGTATCGTAAATCGCCGAGTGGGCCTTGTCATTGTCCCACGCATAACCGGCCGCTTCCACCGCCCGTGCCAGTACCGTCTGGCCGTAGGCCATGCCGGCCAGCGGCACGGTGTCGAAGGTGCTGAACGGGTGAAACGGATTGCGCTTGATGCCGGTGCGTGTGACGGCCGCATTGAGGAACGAGAGATCGAAGGCCGCGTTGTGCCCGACCAGTACCGCGCGACTGCAGCCGGTGTCCCTGATCATCTGCCGGACGGGCCTGAAGATCGAATCCAGGGCCTCGCGTTCAGGTTTGGCCATGCGAAACGGGTGGTAGGGGTCGATCCCGGTGAAGTCGAGTGATTCCTGGTCAAGGTTGGCGCCGGGAAAGGGTTCCACGTGTGCGGCAAAGGTTTCGCAGCGACTTAGGACACCTTGCTCGTCCAGGTCCAGGGTGACGGCGGCGATTTCGAGGATGGCATCGCGTTTTGCATTGAAGCCGGCCGTTTCGATATCGACGACAACCGGCAGAAAACCGCGAAAACGCGAGGCAATCGGGGCCCTGTTATTATCAGCCAGCATTGTAAAAGCATAACGAATCGGTATTTCCATTGCGATATACCAGCGCGTATTTGATAAAAATAATTGCCGCATGGCTACCGGCAGCGGGCGAAACAGGGTCCGGCGACCATGCGGGCGGTACGCTACCAGGGAGCAGATCTGGGCCCGGGGCTGGCCTGATTCATGGACGAGGTAGAACGAAGCATGACTGCAGGGATGCAGGAGGTAGAGCGCCAACAGTAGGCGCTTTAGGTGATGCATGGAGCAATTGCCGAGGATGCCGGAGCCGGGAGCCATGCATGGAGCACTTGCCGGGTGTAACGCAGGCGCAGTAATCGGGTGTACCCGGAAAGGAACCCGGTTACCACTCCCTGATGCCTGAATTCCGGTTTCTTCGCGAGGCGCTGTATCGTCAGGCTGGCCCGGACTGTTAACCAGATAACATCTGGTGTAATACGGCCATTTGCACCAGTATGCGATTACGCGCCTCGGCGATAACGACGCTGCGTGGTCCGTCCAGTATGCGATCGGCGACAGTGACTCCGCGGCGAACCGGCAAACAGTGCATGAACCGGCAGTCACTTGCCGCATTTTCGAACCACGGTTCGTCTACACACCATTCCCGCAGTTCGAGCTTGTACTCTTCTTCAGCGCTTTTGTTTCCATAGTGGCGTTCAGATGCCCATGAGTTGACGTATATAACCCGGGCATCCTGCATCGCTCTGGAGCGATCATCAGTCTCCGTCACACTACCGCCGCTCATTGCTGCCGCATTGCGGGCCTTGTCCATGATGACTTCAGGCAAACTGAATCCCTCTGGTCTTAATACCGTGACATCCATTCCTCGCATGGCAGCCATATGTACCGTTGCCGCTGGTACCGCCAGCGGCAACGGTTGCGGGTGCCAGGACCAGGACAGTACGAATTTCCCGTTGCTGCCGGGTATTCCCAGGTCATCCATGGTTTTCCAGTCGGCCAGACTCTGGCATGGATGGTTGATTGCCGATTCCATATTTATGTATGGCGTATCGACCAGCGATGTCAACTCGCGAAACGCATAGTCAGAAAGGTCATCGTTGAGATTTTCTCTTCTCGCAAATGCGCGAATACCGATGGCGTCGCCATACGACGCAATCACGGGCACTGCTTCGCGAATATGCTCGGCCGCGACACCGTCCATGACAATACCCGAACGGGATTCGAGGCCATGTATCGACATGTTCGGCGAAACAACGAAGGTACCGCCGCCCATTCGTATCATCGCAGACTGGAATGAGACCAGCGTGCGCAACGATGGACTCAGGAACAGCAGTGCCAGTACCTTGCCCTCCAGTGCCCGCGGTTCCGGTTTTTCATCAAGTTTGCATGCAAGTGCAAGCAACTCTGTGATTTCAGCGACGCTGAAATCAGCCAGGTCATTAAAATATTCCATATTTAATCCATGCCGCCTGCAACGCTCGGCAAGTGATGATGCCTGCCCTGTTGTCAATCCGATTCATGCGAACTGCGTACCCGCGATCCTGTTGCCCCGGATTTCACCCCCGGTGCAACTCTGGCTACTGCGCGACGAGGATATCTTTGTACCTCGCCAGCATTGGTGGTTCATTTGCCTCAGGAGTCCTGCAAGAGTCGTTCTACGTACACTATTTGGTTCACCTGTAAAACAGGTCGGCGGATCCGGATTTGGCCGAAGCTTGTCTCCATATCAATATACCAGTCGTCGGCCTGCATATTCAGTGCGTGTTGATGGCAAGTTCCGGCATGAGTCTGTGCAGGTTATCAAGCAGCAAGCGGCGATCCGGTGAAAACAGATCATAGTCGGCCAGCCTGTCGAGTGGAACCAGTTCCATGGGTGACACTTCCGGGGAGTGCGGATGTATTTTGTTCGTCTCAAGCCCTTCCCTGAAAGCCGCAAAGCCTTCGTCGGGCAAGCACAGGAAATAGAAAGTCAGCCGGTATGGTCCGGGTTCTTCTGCCACGTAAGGGACTGCATCAGTGCGCAACATGCGGATAATGTTTACCTCGATGCCGAGTTCTTCCTGTACTTCGCGCTGCAGGGTGGCCTCGAGTACATCATCGGGCGACTCATCTTCGCGCGGATGGACGGGGTCACCGGGTATTGAGTCGAGGGCACCTCCGGGTAATCCCCATGCGCCATGTCGTCGGTAACTGTGTTCAACCAGCAGCACCTGTGCCGGTTTTACAGTGTCATCTATCATGACGGCCACGGCACCCAGCACCCAGCTGCGCGCCAGCAGGCCCTTGAGAAAGCCCGCGAGTCTCGGCGGGAGCAGACGCCAGATACGCAACAATAAACGGTGTATGACCTGCTGTTTTTCAATGTACTGTATGATTTTTGTAAGCATGCTTGGTTCACCGAAATAATTAACAGGGCGGCGGCGCGTTTGGCTGAATAATCGTCTTCTGGTTACTCCGGAATTTATCGCATTTGTGCCGTTCTGGTATTTAACCCGATGGACGATGTAGTGTTGATCTGAGTCATCAAATAAAAGTGTGGCCTGTTTTCGCCGGGAGTATCAGATCTCATCATCTCCCTGTAATTGTATGACAGCTTTTATGTTTTAACTCGCCAGTGCAGTGTCTCGCCCGCATACATCGGTATCACGGTTGAGCTGCCGAGCGGGTAGCTGTCCGGCACCTGCCAGTCGGTCTTCTCCAGCGTAATGGTGTCGCGGTTGCGCGGCAGGCCGTAGAAATCTGCGCCAAAGTGACTGGCAAAAGCCTCCAGCCGGTCCAGTGCGCCGGCATCCTCGAAGGCCTGCGCATACAGTTCGAGTGCGGCATGCGCCGTGTAGATGCCGGC
>CAMYKJ010000099.1 GCA_947258945.1 uncultured Ectothiorhodospiraceae bacterium | reverse complement strand
TTTGGTGGCGGGTGTCATGCGGAAGAATTGTCCTGTGCCGGTTGCGACTTTCCGCCTTTTCCGGAATAGGTCTGCATGGCCTCGGAGTATTGCGCAAGGGTGTCTTCCACGCGGCGATTGATACTGTCCGCGGGATATTCACCCTGTTTGTCCCGTTGCCCGGCCGGGATGCCGGTCAGTAACTCGATACCGTCATCGACCGTGTCGATGGCGTGGATGGCAAACCTGCCGTCCTCCACTGCCTTGCGCACATCATCGCGCAACATGAGATGTTTGACATTCGTTGCCGGGATGATCACGCCCTGGTCACCGGTAAGGCCCTGAATATTGCAAATGTCGAAGAAGCCCTCGATCTTTTCATTGACACCGCCAATCGGCTGAATCCTGCCAAGCTGGTTGACCGATCCGGTAACGGCCAGCGACTGTCGCAGCGGGGTATCGGCAAGTGCTGACAGCAGGGCATAGTATTCCGCCGACGACGCGCTGTCCCCCTCGACTTCACTGTAGGACTGTTCGAATACCAGGCTGGCCGAGACTGCCAGCGGACGGTCAGGCAGATAACATGCGCCCAGCAGGGCCGCGAGGATGAAAACGCCCTTGGAATGGATGGGGCCGCCCAGTTCCACCTCGCGCTCGATATCCACGACTTCACCGTCGCCCATGCGTGCACGTGCCGTGATGCGTGCCGGCCGGCCAAACATGAAATTACCCAGGTCAATGACCGAGAGGCCGTTTACCTGGCCGGTTTTTTCACCGCTTGTGTCGATCAGCAGTGTGCCGCGACGGATTTCCTCCTGCATGTGTTCACGGATGCGGTCTGCACGGTGGATGCGGGTATCGATCGCCTGTTGCACATCTTCCCGGGTGACGGTTGCATGCTGTTGCTGGCCTGCCCAGTAATCGGCCTCGCGCAGGATGTCTGTGAGGCTGCGGGTGTGGGTCAGCAGCTTCTCGCCATCCTCCAGCAGCCGGGCGCTGTGTTCGACGACGCGGGAAACCGCGAAGCGGTCCAGCGGGCGCAGTGATTCCTGGCGTGCAACCGTTCCGATCAGGCGCGCATAGAGCTGTTGCGATTCGCGGGTACGGTCCATGCGGAAATCAAAATCAACGGCGACCTTGAACAGTTCATTGAACTCCGGGTCGTACATGGAGAGCAGGTAGTAAATATGCGGTTCCCCGAGCAGGATTACCTTGATGTCCAGCGGGATTGGTTCAGGTTCCAGTGATACGGTGCTGATCATGCTCATCAGCTGGGCCGGTGATTCGATGCGAATCTCGCCTGACTGCAGTGCGCGCTTCAGGCCCTCCCAGGCAAATGGCTGCATCAATATCTTGAGTGCATCCAGCATCAGGTAGCCGCCGTTGGCGCGGTGCAGGGCGCCGGGCCTGATCATGGTGAAATCCGTAATCAGGGCGCCCAGCTCGGCACGGTGTTCGACCCGCCCGATCAGATTGTTATAGCTGGGATAGTCTTCGTAGATGACCGGTGCGCCGCTATCATCCTGGTGTGCGGTAAGAGCATTGACCCGGTAGCGCTTGTCCATTTGCTGCTCTTCATCGCGCTGCCCCAGCTCCACGCCGAAAATATTCAGGCCATGCCGTTCCTCGTCATGCCTGAGGAAGTGGCGGAAGTTCTCGATAACGTCTTTCTCCACGCTGTCGAGATAGCGAATGACCCCGGGCAGTCCCTGGTAGCTGTCCCGCAATGTATCGATGAGATGCGAAATGGCGCTGGCCGCCATTTCCCGGTTCAGCTCGCTCATGCGGACACGCACCGCCTTTTCCCATTTCGGCGCCTCGTGCAGCATCCTGCGCAGCTGTTCCTGCAATGCCTCGGTATCCTTCTCGATGCGCTTGCGTTCCTTCTTCGAGAGGCTTTCGAAGTCGTCCTGGCTCATGGCTTCCCCGTCGCGCACCGGGGCAAGGGTAAATCCCGTCGGTGTGCGGATCAGGGCGATGTGTTTCTCCTCGGCATCGGCATTGACCTGTTTCAGTGCCTGTTCCCGCTGCTCTTCGAGTTCTTCCTCGATTGCCTGAGAACGGGTGCGATACTCATCGCTCTCGAACACCGTGGGAATGGCGGCGTGCAGGTCCTCGATGAGCTGGTTCATGTCCCGCTCAAGTTGCACCCCCTGTCCGGGTGGCAGTTGCAACATGCGCGGTTCATGAGGTTGCTGGAAATTGTTGACGTAACACAGGTCCGGCGGCACCGGCTCGTCCTGTGCCTGATCGGTGGCGTAACGCTGCACCAGCGCATGCTTGCCGGTGCCGGTGGGGCCGAGCGCAAACAGGTTGTAGCCCTTGTGCCGGATGCCCATGCCGAATCTGACTGAATCGACCGCACGGGGCTGGCCTATCACTTCCGTCAGATCTTCCAGTTCCGTGGTTGTGTCGAAATCAAACGTCTGCGGGTCGCAGTACTGGTACAGGGCATCGGGCTGCAGTCGTGTTATGGTCATAGTGTTCGTTTCGGGTGGTCAGGTGAGGTCGAAGCGTGTGCGGGTAGCATTGTGCGGTGCATGGTTATTGTGGTCCATTGTGCGGCTGACAGGTCCTGCTTTCATTGACCCCGGTCAATACCGGTTATACATGCATTTGCTAGGTTGAGTACAGCTTGCATCCGGTACTATCCGGCCGGCCGGGGCAGTGACCTGACGATATGCCCGTCACCGGTGCCCGCAGGGCCAGCGTTTACGATGTATCACCACGCACGGGAGAGCGCCATGAAGTTGCCCATCGCGAACAGAAAAGCCGCCGGCCAGGCGCTTGCCAGTGCACTGTCCGGCTACCGCGAACGCGACGATACCATCGTGCTCGCACTGCCGCGTGGCGGTGTGCCGGTTGCCGTGGAAATTGCCCGCGAACTCGCGGCACGGCTCGATCTGATGATCGTCAGAAAGCTGGGGGCGCCCGGACAGGAGGAGCTGGCCATGGGTGCGATCGCCAGCGGGGGAGGCCGGGTCATGAACGAAGACGTGGTCAAGGTCCTTGCCATCGCACCACAAACGGTCGAACAGGTTGCCTGTAAGGAGATGAAAGAATTGCAGCGCCGGGAACAGGTCTATCGCGGCGACCGCCCCTGGCCGGATCTTGCCGGCCAGTGTGTCATCCTGGTGGACGACGGCCTGGCTACCGGCGCGACCATGCGCGCCGCGGTCGGCGCAGTCCGCAGCCGGCAGCCGGCGCGCATCGTGGTGGCCGTGCCGGTCGCACCACCGGAAACGGTGGCACGGCTGGAGGATGAGGCCGATGAGGTCATCTGTCTCGAGCAACCTGAACCGTTCCGCGCCATTGGCCTCTGGTATGCCGATTTTACCCAGGTCAGTGATGACGAGGTGCGGCAGCAACTCGCTGCCGCATGGAACGAGCCGGCAGATGCGTGAGAACAGGATCACGCGAATCGGTATACGCGATGAGTTGCCGTCAGAAAAGGGACAGTGGGTGCCGTTGCTTGATAAAGGCGAGACCATCGGCGCCGTGCTGCGTACGCGGACGAATGTCAGTCCGGTATATGTATCCATTGGCCACCGTATCAGTCTGGCGACGGCGATTGACTATGTTCTGCGTTGCACCACCCGTTTCCGGCTGCCTGAGACAACCCGCCTGGCGCACCGGCTTGCCTCCGGTATGGTGTGAGTCGTTACTGTCCTGCGAGATCCGGATACTGGCAGCTATCTGTTGCTTTCCCCTGTCAGCGTCTGATGCTGGATTGCGGTACGTCATTGTTGCAGGCATCCTGTCGTGTTACACACATGGAAGACTCATCATTCGATAGTGGCGTGGAAGCTCGATGATCAAAATGGCCCGTGAAGGATCAATCTTCGGCGTGATTGCCGTCAGTATCCTGTTTGTTACGCTGGCGATTGCCATACTGATCAGTGTCGACGCCCACGAGGAAGTGTTGCGCCTGCTCGACTGGCTGGATGCCCAGGGCATTCGGGGGCCGCTGCTGTTTATCCTGCTCATGGTGCTGGTGGTGGTGTTGCTGCTGCCGGGTGTGCTGTTCACTACCGGTGCCGGTTTCGTGTTTGGCGTGGTAGAGGGCACAGTCTGTGTGGTGGTCGGGACCACGCTGGGCGCGATGCTGGCCTTCCTGATCGCGCGTTATCTGTTCGGTGTCCGGGCCTCGCAGTTTGTACTGCGTCACGCCAGACTCAGGCTGGTCAGCGATGAGCTCACGCCCCATGGCTGGAAGATCGTACTTCTGACGCGTCTGGTGCCGTTCTTCCCGTTCAAGCTGTCCAACTATTTTTTCG
>CAMYKJ010000098.1 GCA_947258945.1 uncultured Ectothiorhodospiraceae bacterium | reverse complement strand
TCGACATTGATGCCTTCGCCGAACATGAGCCGAATGACGGGGTCGTCATCGACCAGCAGGATGTTTGCCTGTGAAGTGTTATGAACCATATCCGGCAATTCCTCATTGAAGCTAGGCGACAGGGGAATACTATAGTAAATATGGACCGAGTCCATTGATTTCAATCAAATGGAGTGAGCCAATCGCGCTGCTGCACTCCCCGGGTTCAGGCATGTTCGACAGCGGCCGTGGCAGGTTGCCGGCGGTACGCATCGAGTGCGGAATGCACCCGTGAGAATTCATGCTCCATGTCGGACAATATCACCCAGCCGCCGGTCGTCGTGCCGAGTTGCCCCAGTTTGTCGAGCTGTGTGCACAGGCTGGCCATCTGGTCGGCGCCCAGTTGCATATTGCTGGATTTGAATTTATGGGCCGCACGACTGAGCGAAGCGGGATCGTCCTCGTTGATGGCGGTGCGCATGACCTGTATCGCTGAAGGTGCTTCCTGCAGGTATACATCAATCATCCGGTCCAGCAGGGCGTCGCCGGCCTCCATCTCCTGGTACAGGCCGAGAAAAGCGGTGTTGATGGGTTGGCTGGTGCCGGCAGTGGCAGTATGTGCGGCCGGGCGTGAAGGTATTTCGCTGTCGCGGGAACGGTCTGGCAGCAACCGGGCAATGGTTTTTGCGAGATTCTCCAGGGTAAGCGGCTTGCTGATGTAATCATCCATGCCGGCCTCTATGCAACGTTGCCGGTCGAAGCTCATGGCGTTGGCAGTCAGGGCAATGACCGGCATGCGATCAATTCTGTTTTCGTCCGCCTCGCGCTTGCGCAGGGTGCGGGTTGTTTCATAGCCGTCCATGCGGGGCATCTGGCAATCCATCAGCACCAGGTCGAAATGCTTTTTGTCCATCAGTGTCAGCGCCTCGATGCCGTCGGTTGCCAGTGTAACGTCGCATGACAGTGACTCGAGCATGTGCAGCGCCACTTCCTGGTTAATGAGGTTGTCTTCTACCAGCAGTATGCGTGCGTTCAGCGCCGGCAGTGTCCCCGGCTTCTCTGCGGACTTGCCTGACTGCAGCTCGTCGCTCTCGCCACGCGGGAGTTTGAGGGTGACCCGGAACAGCGAGCCGTGTCCGCGTTCGCTTTTCACGTCGATATTGCCGCCCATGCGTTCGACCAGCTTTCTGCATATCGCGAGTCCAAGACCGCTGCCGCCGTATTCGCGCGTCGTGGTGCTGTCTGCCTGGGAGAAAGAGTCGAAAATTTTCTCCAGCGACTCGGCAGGGATGCCTGTGCCGGTATCCTCGATCGAGAACACGATTTTCGCCTCATTGCCATCGTCATCTTGCGAATCGACACCGAGCGTAATCGCACCCCGGCGAGTGAACTTGATAGCGTTATCGACGAGGTTGTTAAGCACCTGGGTGATATGCATGCTGTCACCGATCCATATATGGTGCATGTCGGGAGGAATCGCGCACGTGAATTCCAGATCCTTCCTGGCGGCAGTGTCGGCAAAATGCCTCGATACATCGTTCAGCAGATCAACGATGTCGAAAGGCTGTTCCTGGATGTCCAGCTTATGCGCCTCGATCCGCGACAGGTCGAGGATGTCGTTGATGATGCCAAGCAGCAATTCGCCGGCCTCATGAATATTCGTCACGAAGCGGTGCTGGCGCCTGTCCAGTGTACTGCCAAGCAGTAACTGGGACA
This sequence comes from uncultured Ectothiorhodospiraceae bacterium, assembly GCA_947258945.1. Lineage (GTDB taxonomy): Bacteria > Pseudomonadota > Gammaproteobacteria > UBA9214 > UBA9214 > UBA9214. The sequence continues at coordinate 2,565 of CAMYKJ010000098.1, read as the reverse complement.
TACCCATGATGCTGTTCATGGGCGTGCGTATTTCATGGCTCATGGTAGCCAGGAACTCGCCCTTGGCCTTGTTACTGGCCTCGGCCTTTTTCTTTTCCTTCAGCAGTCGTGTCTCGTACACATGTCGCTCGGTTACGTCCAGCGCGATGCCAGTATAGTAAAGTCTGCCTTTTATCAGCATCTTGCTGATCGCGAGGGATAATGGAAATTCAGATCCATCCCGGCGACGCCCTGTCGCTTCTATGTTCTTCCCGACAATGACCGAGTCCCCGGTTTCTCTCAGTTTATCCATCCCTTCAGTATGCTTGTCCTGTAAGCGCTCGGGTATCAGCGATAAAATATTTTTACCGGTTATCTCGCCGGTCTTGTAGCCGAACATCTGTTCTGCCGCCGGGTTGAATGAATCGATGAATCCCTCTTCATCGAGCGTGATGACGGCAGCAATCATGGTTTCCATGATTGTTCTGTGGCGTGTTTCACTCTCGCGCAGGCGCTCCATGACCGTTTCCCTGGCCAGGTTCGCGTCTTCCGCCTGATTTTTCAGCTGAGCTAGAAGTTGAACCTGGGAACGCAGGGCCCGGAATATCAACAGGGCCAGCAGCAGGAAAACCGCGCTGCTAATCAGTCCGATACCGATCAGCTGACTCCAGGTTGTCTTGCTCCTGGCGATGGACTCGGTGTCCAGTACCTGCAGGGAACGGCGGGTGGTGTTGGTAATTCTGGTCAGTGAATCGACAATCTGAGCGGCGAATCGATCCAGCTCGGAATTCAGGCCGTTACGCCGACTGAGCAGTGAAAGTTTCTGCTCTTGTACCCCGTAAAAACTGTTTCTATTGACCATAACCGACGGCTGGTCGGTCCCGACGGAAAGCCCTTTGCCGAAAATCATGCCAAACAGCCAGTCAATCTGGGAGCTTTCGAGTACGTGGTAGCCATCATAGACTTGCCCGACCAGCTTATGCAGCCGGGTGAACGACTTGCGCAGCAGGTCGTCCTTGATCAGCTCGATGTCCCGGATTGTTGTTGCGGCATGAAGCACATCCACTTGATAATCGATATCGACAAGTGCGGCACGAGTTGCACTGATAGTATTTCTGTTGCTTTCATTCAGGACACCGGTCATCGCGTCATCAGATCGCCATGTGGAGTAATGCTCACGGGTATAGTCATCCAGGTTCGACCGTAATTGAACCAGGTAGTCGTGTATTTCCCCGTGCAGGCTTTGCCCTTCGGCGGCTTCGACAAAATTGTCATATTCGACGCGCCAGTTGGCGGCCCGGTAATGCAGCGAGATGAAACCGGTCACGAGCGCATCCAGTTCGCTGGCGAGTTGTGCCTGGTCTTCTACTGGCCGCAGTCTGGTAAAGGCCCTGATGCTGTGGTTGAGCTTGACGAGTTCGCCGGAATCATGGCCACCGACGGGCTGGTCCTGCGGGTGGTTGAGAATATGGCGGATGATTTCCCTGGCATTCAGCAGGTGTTGCTTGATTTCCATGGCCCCCTGGTTGATGTTCCATTTCAGGGTATTCATGGCGACCGTGTCTGTTTCCAGGGTATTCAGGGTAAATTTCATCAGCCCCAGCATGACAAGCCCGGATATCATGGCGGCAATGATGAGCGAGACGGTGAGTGTCAGGATGTGCCGGGTGGTGTTGTCTGGCCGCATAGGTAGTTCTCACGGGTACCGTCTGATGGGCTGTATTCCTGGACCGGTCATGCGGAATTAATGGTAGTGTCCGGGAAGTTTACTGCATCAGTTACCGCACAGAAAGTCCGGGCTTTGGCAGTGTTGCCCGTGATTCAGGTAGACTGTGCGCCTCAAGCCTGTCTGCCTTCCATAAATTCAGCCACTAGAAGAAAGGGGATTCGATCTCCCGGTATTACTTATGAAAAGTCTTAGTGAACAGGAACGCCTGCAGCTGGGGCGACTGGTAATCAATGTGCTGGATGACTGGGAAATACCGTCGTCTGAGCAGGTAAACATGCTGGCATTGCCCGGCAAGGTGTCCGGCAGACACTTGCGCCGCTACCAGGACGACACACCATTGCCGGATGACCCGGACGTGATGAAACGTGTCGAGCACCTGCTGGGCATTGCCGATGCCCTGCGCACGACATTTCCGCGCAACAACAAGATCGGCATCCTGTGGCTGAAGCAGCCATGCAAGCGGCTGCGCAGGCGACGTCCGATGGACATTATGCTGGAAGATGGCCTGAGCGGACTGATTACCGTGCGTACGCACCTGGACTGCTCGTTTGCCTGGCGCGAATCGGAGCGCAAGGACTGAAATATCATTCGCGCATTCCTGCGCTCCTACAGGTGTTTCTTTTGGGGTAGGAGCGGACGTTGTCCGCGAACAGAGACCAATAAATCGCGCATTCCTGCGCTCCTACATGTGTTTCTATTTACGTAGGAACGTCCAGGCTCGATTCCGTCCCTACAGGGCGACCGCCTCCGTACGTAACGCACTGCCGATGGCCAGCAGGCAATCGGCTGCGTGTATATCATCCGGCCTGGAATCACAATCGACGATGTCGTCGGCATTGATGATGCGTGTGCTCACA
>CAMYKJ010000097.1 GCA_947258945.1 uncultured Ectothiorhodospiraceae bacterium | reverse complement strand
TGCCACCCGTGACCCGCGCGTTTCCTGTCCGTCATTTGCGACCTCGCAGGACAAGACCTGCAGCATGACGTTGTGGAGGCACATCCCGCCCGGGGCTGTTGTTTGTTGTCTGTCTCAACACTGACCCGATGGCTAGAAATCGCCCTCGGCGCCGCGGTTCATGATGTCCAGAATGACATCCTTCACCTCGTTTGCCTCTTCAAACAGATCCTCGGGCAAGGTCTTGCCACCGTGGATCATCATGTCCATGTTCAGTGAATAGATCCACAGCTTGCCGTTTGTGTCTTCAACCAGGGAGATCCTGCAGGGCAGGTAGGCCGAATAGGCATCCGAGTATTCCAGCATCTTGGCGGCCGTCAGGGGATTACAGAACATGTAGATCTTCCAGAAACGCTGGGGTTCGCCTGTCATGGCCGCGACCTGGTCGGACAACGGCAATTCTCCGACATTTTTTATGTTGTGTTCATTGGCTACGAAATTCATGGTCTGCTCGACATCCTCGACCGTCAGACCATCGGCGACCGGGATCTTCCACACTGTCGCTTCCGCCCCGTTACCGGTCGCTGCCAGCTGCTTGAACATTTCGGTGTATACGACCGGCGCTTTCTCGTCAAACGAGGACAGGTTGCCGAGATCCTTCAGGTTCTGCAAATTGAACCCATAGGCAAAAAACACCCAGACCAGCCCGGCGAAGATGACTAATCCGACCAGTGCCAGCAAATTCCAAAGCAGCTTGAACATAGCGAACTCCTCTCGTTATTTCGTTGATTACTGACCGGCCGGCATCTTGTCGGCGATATATTGTTCCAGCTCATCTGCCTGTGGACCCTGCAAACCCCTGAGGACATCGACCAGTTGCTGTGCCTCGGTCAGCAGATCCTCGTCCGCAAGTCGCTTGCCGGCCTCGAAATAGGAGGCCGAGGCCAGGTCCCACTTGCCCTGGGAGAAATACATATTGCCGAGCTCGCCGTAACCGTCAGGGTTATCCGGGTCCAGCTCGATCATGGCCTGGTATTTCTGCTCGGCCGTCGCGTAGTCACGCAACCAGTAGGCCTCGCGCGCGGCGGCCAGCAAGCGATAGGTGCTCACCGCCTCGTCGACTGCAGGTGCTGCCGCGGCGAGTGGCGGCAGCATCGCCTGTTCATCTTCTGCAGAAACGGTGACATCCGGGACGGCCACACCTTCAGCGGCGGGTACGACGCCCGCATCGGCCCGGGCGGGCCGCTCGACTGCGATATCCGCTGTTTGGGCAGTGCCCTGTCCTGCGGTATCCGCAGGGGGTGACAGCCCGGGCACTTCAACCGCATCGGCCGTAGGCGCATCGACGGCTGCCGGCACTGCTACCGCCGCCTCTGCGGCCCTGTCGGCCGAAGTCGCAGCCGCATCGACGGCTGTCGACACCATGTCGTCTTGCTCTCCGGCTGCATCGGCTGCCGGCATCGCAATCCCGGTCTCCGCAGCCCTGTCTGCCATTGTCGCAGCCGTATCGGCAGCTGTCGACACCGCCTCACCGACCGTGTCAACCGCGATCGCCGCCTCATCCATGTCCCGTGCCACCGTGCCGGGTACAACACCGGTATCGGCCGTGCTTGCCGGTACAGCTTCATCATCTGTGGTATCCACGACAGGCACATCACGCCGCGGTGCCTCGATTGGCTGCGGCGAAATCGCTGCATCAGTCGCCGGTCCAGCTACCGCCTGTTCAGCATCGTCCGCAGCCGCCTGATCCGGCCCGTCATGGCTGTCGGTATCCGTCTCATCATCCGCCGCATCTTCCTGTGTCTGGTCGAAGGCCAAAAAGGCGGGCAGCTCCATGTCCGGGAACAAATCCCCGCGATAGATCAGTCCAATGGCCAGCAAGGCAACCACGATCAGTGCAAAACCATGACTTAAAATACGTGCAAAAAGATTCATAACGACTACTCCTGCTACAAATTAATTCTGGTTAGCGGCTATATCCGGGTACAGCGCATGTGCGAATGACCCGAATTCCCCGGCCGCCTTGCTGCCTGGCCACATCTCGAAGACGGCCAGGCCTTCGCTGAGTGAACGCCGGAAACTGGTTCGCATGCGCAATCGCTGGGGCATTACCATATCGATACCCGGCAGTGTCCGGAGCGCCTCTTCGGTCTCGTGCGTCTCACGAATCGACTTGTTGGTATCGGCCCGGTTGATGAAGGCAATCGTATGCTGGTTCCCGTTGAACTTCATGGCTTCCGTGTCGGGCCCGATGATATGCAGAAATCGCTGGGTCGCCCATACATCCGCCTGGCTGGGTGGTACCGGCACGAGAATCCTGTCGGCGGAGGTCATGGCTTCCTTCATGGCCGCCATATTGGCTGCACCGACATCGACCAGCACCTCGCAATCCGTGTGGGACAACAGCTGGTCTCTCAGGACTGCGCGTACTGAATGTATCTCCAGATTCGGCCGTACGCCGATTTCCTCGCGCAACATACCGAGATCGCTGAACGTACACTGCGGATCAAGATCATAACCGACGACTCTCCTGCCCTGCTTTACCAGCCAGATCGCAAGATTGAACGCAACCGTACTTTTGCCGGAGCCACCCTTGAGATTTGCAATGACTGTTATCATGTCAAGTCGCACCCTCGATATTCATCGAACCGGTTAACGACTCTCCGATCGTCAACGTTGCTGCGAACCGCCCTGGCCTGGTTTAACCTCCGTGAAATCATCGGGTACGTTGAACAGGTCTCCGGGCTGCGATCCCGTTTTGATGTCGAGCAGTTCGCGGCTGTAGACACCGGTCTGTTCCTCGCGTACGTTGGCGCCGAGTTCCACGTCATACCACTGGTACGATACATTACTGGAATCGCCGGTCCCCGTCACCGTCATCTCCCATTTCTCCGTCTGCCGCCGGTTGACGGTTTCCTTGCCAAGCAGACGCAGGCTCATTGTAACCCCATCCGGCATGACCTGTTTAAGGGGCGTATGCCTTTCATAATCCAGCCACAGGTTCATTTCGCGGCTCTCCTGATCGTCCCCGCGGGGAGTCAGCAGCCACTTGACCGCCTTGCGCCCGTGGACATCTTCTCTACCCAGAGACTTGCATATGAGCCCCTGCTGTCCTGCACAGGGATCTGCCGACGGTGCCTCTCGTGAAGGATGCCCGCTGCCGGCCGACCCTGCCTGTTCGATGGAACGGCGCATAAACGAACGCTTGCCGGGATTGAGCAGGTACACTTCCTGAGTCCTGAAATTGACGATCTGGACCAGTTTCTCGTCGTTGACCTCATATTCCGTGCGCACCCCGTCCTTGCCCACGAACAGCCTGCCCGTGCGCTCACCCTCGCGGGGAGCGCTTTCCTTCGTAAGCGCTGAATATTCCGATGGTGCGGATGAGACAGGCTGGAAGGAAGCCAGCAGGAACACGGCCAGAGACAACCGTTGGAATCCTGGTTTCATTGTTTGACCCGCTTTATGGTTCAGATATAAAAAAAGCGAGCCAGTACACAATCGTGTGACTGGCTCGCTGATACGCAAAGATGCGTTACTGGGTAGGGGCAGCCGGTGCTGCAGGTGCAGGTGCGGCGTACGGGACACCGCCATAGGGGCCACCATAACCGGGATAGCCGCCGTAGCCACCATAGCCGGGATAGCCGCCGTAGCCACCATAGCCGGGATAACCGCCATAGCCGTACGGCCCATAGCCACCATAGCCATAGTGACGGCCATAGCCACGACCCCGGCCGGAACCCCGGCCACCGCCGCTCATGTTGAAGTCCATGTCACCCCAACCATCGCCGTCAAACGGGCCCCAGTCGGAACCCCAGTTGTCACCGCCCCACGGACCACCACCCCAGGCATGGGCCGTAGAGAATGGTATCGTCATGAGGCCGGCAATAGCGACTGCATACATCGTCTTTCTGATACTCATTGGTAGTACCTCCTTATTGTTAAAGCAGATCGTTGATAAACATCTGCCAGGTCTCCCTCAAGACAATCGGATCAGCAATCACAGGGAGAAACATTACTGACCAGTCGACCTGTTTGTCAGGTCATTTCTGTCCATTCAACGATCGGTACATTCCCGCAGGGATAAACGCCAGTGGGATCATTGATGTCTTTATTCTTCATCTTAAGTACAAACCGCGATCTGTCAATGCATTGACTACCAGACATATCCCGGAAAACCCTGCGGGTACTGGCCAAATGCCCCGGGCTGCACCGGCTGCGTTGCACCCCCTGTACCCCACCCCATGGCCGGCGTGACCCGGTCGTGGCCGGCCCACCGGGGGTTTGTGCCGGCGCCTGTCCGGTGTTCCAGGGTGAGTATTTCGCGGATTTCTGATCAGAAGGCCACTGATATTGTTGTGTTTTATCTGTCATTCCAGCAGATACGCCCGCCGCCGGCGCCTGCCGGGTCGTTTGGCGATCCTGAATGAATTGACTTCCCGGGGGGGTTGCCGATGGCGCTGCACTGTATCCGGCAGGACCGCTTGACCGTTTCGGCGTGGGATACCACTCCGGGGCTGACACGGGAGGAGATTTTTCCGGCAAACTGTCCTGCTTGCCGTTCATGTTGGCGGCATCGTCTTTGGCGCAAGCAGTGATTATTATCACGCTAACGAGAAATATCTCTCTGGCATACAATGCATTGTCAACAGATCCCACACTTAGAATCAAAATAGCGCAAAGATCTATATCGCCCTCTTGCTGCTTCATGGTTACGGATACACATGTCCGCCGCGGTATGAAGGTGCCGGGTATCCAGTCGGTGGAGGTACTTCCTCCTCCTGCCATTCTGCCGGATCACGCTGGTAGCCATAAGCTGGCGTGTCCCTGTAACCCGGCGCACCCGCACGACCGTACTGCCTCGCGGGAGCCCAGTAGTTATAATTCCCGCGTGGCCGGGGCATCCTGCGACCATACTGTCCGTAAACCGGCGGTTCTGTAGCCTGCGGCCTTCCGTACCGTGGATAATCATAGTCCTCGGTTGGTGGAG
>CAMYKJ010000096.1 GCA_947258945.1 uncultured Ectothiorhodospiraceae bacterium | reverse complement strand
ATGGCGCGGAATTGAAAGGATGAATGGATCGTGAGCATACTGACTCGCCCCGGGCGCAGACATAACAGGCATTCTCAATGGTGCGGATTCTCCGGAACGTGCCCCGACTCTGTTACTCGGTTTCCGCCGTCAAACGCAGGCGGAACAGCCCCTCCAGGTGGGAGTCGCTGGTGAAATACAGTGCGCCCTTCGGGCCGAAGGCCACGCCGACCGGACGCGCCAGGCGCTCGCCGTTCTCGCGCTGGAAGCCTGTCACCAGTTCCACTGTCTCGCCGGCCTTGCCGTCCGCGAACTGCACCATCATCAGTGCCGGTGGCCGGCGGGTGGCACGATTGCCAAACATGCCGCCCGTCGGCCGGGTGCCCCAGGAGCCCTTCAGCGCCACGATGGCATGACCGTTGTAGCGGCCTCCCAGTGCCGCTGGCGGGACGAAGGCCACGCCCATGGGCGCATTGCGCGACGGGAAGGTCGCGACCGGCAGGCTGACGGCCGTTGCCGGTCTGGGGGGCTGCTTGCGAATGCATGAATCGCGTTGCAGTCGCCGGCCGTCGAACTGGAACCAGGGCATGCCGTGAAAGGAACCGGGCGTCAGCCGTGCAAAATATTCCGGTGGCTGCTCGTAACCGAGGTGGTCCGGTCCGTTGTTGCTGGCATACAGCACCCCGGTGTCCGGGTGCCAGTCGAAGCCGACCGGATTGCGCAGGCCCGCGGCAAACGGCCGCCACACGGGCTGTTTGCCCGACTCGTCCAGCACCAGCACGCCGCCACGGCGATCGTCAAACGCATAACTGTCGTCCAGGTACTCGTCCGAACAGTTGCCGGTGATGCCAAGCGCGACATACACGCGATCGTCGGGGCCGATGGCGACGCTGCGGCTGTTATGGCCACCACCGCCCGGCAGTGCCAGCAGCAGTTCCACGCTGTCGACGGGAATGGTTTCCTGGCCGGGCGAGTAGGGAGCACGAAACAGGCCACCGGTGCGGGCGATCAGCAGCTCGCCGGCGCGCCAGGCAAGGCTGTGTGGATAATCGTCGAGCGAGACCAGCACCTGCGGATCCTTGTAGGGTGGCGCGAGACGGTAGATGTGGCCGGAACGGGAGCCGCTCAGCAGGTCGCCGTTGGGCAGGAAGGTGATCAGGCGCGGGGCATCCAGCCGGTCCGTCAGCAGTTCCAGTTGCATGCCGGCCGGCACCCTGAGCAGCCATTGCTCGCCGTCGACGGTCAGTCGCTGCGTGTGTCGCGGCAGCGCGCTGTCTGCAGCGGCCAGGTGGCAGAGCAACATGCCCAGCAGGAAAGTGAGTAGTCGCATGACACGAGCGTAGCCCGGTTCGGTCGACTTGAACAGGCCCCCCCGACCTGCCGGGACTGCGTTATGATGTGCCCATGGATATCCCCGCGCTGTTGGCCGAACTGCAAAGCGGCATCGTGGCCGCCGCACGTGACGAACTGTTGCCGCGGTTCGCCCACGTTGAACGCCACCGCAAACGCGATGGCAGTGTCCTGACGGAGGCCGATACCGCGATGCAGTCGCGCATGGCCGACTATCTGCATGGTCTGTCGCCGGATACCGTGTTCCTCGGCGAGGAAATGGATGCAGAGGAGCAGGCGGCGCAGCTGGCATCGGGCAAACCGGTGTGGTGCCTGGATCCGCTCGACGGCACCGGTAATTTTGCCTGCGGCATTCCCTACTACTGTGTGTCGCTTGCCCTGCTGCAGTCCGGGCGCGTGGAACTCGGACTGGTCTACGATCCGGTGCGTGATGAATGTTTCACTGCACAACACGGCGGCGGGGCCTGGCTGGACGGCAAACCGCTGCGAGTCGTTGACTCGGGGCTGGCGCTGAAACAGGCGACGGCACTGGTCGATTTCAAGCGTCTCGAGCCCGCACTGGCCACGCGGCTGGTGACGGACATCCCGTATGCCTCGCAACGCAGCTTCGGCTCTGTGGCGCTCGACTGGTGCTGGCTGGCCGCCGGGCGTTGCCACCTCTACCTGCATGGCCGTTCCAACATCTGGGATTACGCGGCCGGCAACCTGGTGTTCAGCGAGGCCGGCGGGTACTCGGTCAGCCTGGACGGCCAGGCGGTCTTCACCCATGCGCTGGTGCCGCGCTCAGCGGTGGCCGCCGTGGACCAGGGGCTGTTCGAGGCGTGGTGTCGCTGGCTGGGAATCAACTTGTAGTAGTGCGCGCAACTCACTGTTTTAAATGATCTAGGACTTTGGTCGGATAGACCTGTCGGGCCGGCTACGGGACAATGCCGACTGGTGTGTAGTGCGTGCCCGGTCGGTCGTGAGTCGATATAATGGCGCCAGGTACAGCCAGCAATAACAACACACGGTTGTAAAACAATAATGAACCTGCAAGCCACGCTACAGACAATCCGGCGCAAGGTGTTTTCGAAGCGCTACGCGCTCGAGACCGAGCTGTCGGAACTGCGCGTGGAGCATGTGATCACCGTGGCCGAGCTGGGCACGGTGCGCGATGAACTGTCGCACACGCGTGAGCAGGCTGCCCGGCAACTGGCCGACGTGCAGCAGCGAGTGTCTGTGGCCCAGTCCGAACGCAAGGCCGCGCAGGACCATGTGCAGTTGCTGGAAACCTCGCTGGCCGAGGCAGACACGCGGCAACAGGGCGCCGAGCAGCAGATCCATTCGCTCGAGTCGAAGCTCGACCAGACGCGCAGCCAGCACGAGGCCAGCGTCGGGCAGACAGGGGAAACACTGCTGCGCCTGCAGTCCGAGCAGCAGAATCTGCTGACCCTGCAGACCGACCTGGCAAAGACCTTTCATGAAGTCGGCAAGCAGATGCTCGAGTCCGCACAGACCCGGCCGCCACAGCCGCGACTGTCGCTGCTGCAAGCAGCGTTTCTGGGTCTGCTGCTGTTCCTGTCGGGTGCACTGCTGAGCGGGCTGGTGGTGCGCTATGCAGTGCCTGCGACCGATCTCACGCCGTTGCGCGACAGTATTGTCAACCTGCAGCAGCTGATGCGCATGCAGGTTGACAGTTATGACGAGCTGTTGAAGTTCCTGCAGGAAAGTCTGGTCAGGGAAACGCCCGGGCCGGAGGAGTCGCAGGCATCACCGGATGCGGTGCTGCCGAAGCGGCTGCTTGAACGGCAGCGTGCCGACCTCGCGCTGCTCGGTTTCGAGGCGACGGAAGATATCGATGCTACCCTGGCGCAGTTCCGGGACCTGTATCTGCCGGCTGCGCGCGGCAAGCCAGTAGCGTCAGCCGACGAAGTCGACGCGGTGCTTGACCGGTATGCAGACCTGGCACGCAAGGACCGCGCGAAGTACCGGCTGGACAGTGATGTACTGTCGGCCATCCGCCTGGCCAGCAAGCGTACCGGCGTGGAATTCTCCTATCTCATGGAGCTGGCCGCAACCGAAAGCAGTTTCAATCCGCAGGCAAAGTCCTCGACCTCGACCGCGGTCGGTCTTTACCAGTTCAAGGAGGACACCTGGCTGGATACCATCAAGGCATACGGCCACAAGTACGGACTGAATGCGATCAGGCAGCGCATCGTGAATACCGTCGGCAGCAACGGATTGTCACAGCCAACGATCAGTGACGCGGACCAGCTGGCTGCGGCACTTGACCTGCGCCTGCAGCCGCGACTGTCCGCGCTGCTGGCAGCCGAGCATGTGCGCAGGAACAAGCGTCAGCTCTCGTCCACCCTGGACCGCAAGCCTGAACGGACGGATCTTTACCTGACCCATTTTTTTGGCGCCAGCGGCGCCATTTCGTTCCTGAAGGCGCTTGCCGAGGATCCGCAGAAGATCGCCCGCGACATCTTTCCTGGACCGGCCAAACGCAATCGTACGATCTTCCAGAACAAGGCAAGCAAGCCGCGGACCGTGGCCGAGATCTACAAGCTGTTTGCCCGCAAGTTCAATACCGACCGCTTTCGTGACGGCGAGTCGGGCTGACTGAATAACCCCCGTATCACATCCGTTCGTGCGCGCAGTCGCCAGGCCATGCCGGTTGCGGTATCGTGCCCGCTCGGCATGGCTTAACCCGGACTCCGGTATGTATTTTGAAATCGCGGACATTGTGGCCGCGCCCTGGACGTTGCTTGCCTGGGGCCTGCTGGTCGGCCTGGTGTTCTCCACCGTCGGGGCTGCCGGCGGCATCCTCGCCTCCGTCGGCATGATCTCGGTATTCGGCCTGCAGGACCCCAACCTGGTCAAGCCGATGGCGCAGGCGATGACGCTGGTGACCCCGCTGGTGGCGGTGCCGCTGTATGGCGCCGGTGGGGTACTGGGTGCGTTGCTCGGCAGCAGCCTGTCCCATCGCCTGCTGGCCGACATGAGCCTGTTCAGGACGGTCTTTGCCGTGCTGGTGTTTTTTATCGCCGCGCAACTGGTCTGGCAGATCTTGCGTACCCGCACCTCCACTGCGGAGCTGACGCGCGCGATGCGGGCCGCCGAGTCGTTCGAGTACCAGGTGAAAGGCGGCGGCGACCTGTGCGAGCAGGGTGTGCGCTGCATCGTGACTTCATTCCGGCGTATCGTGTTCGCCTTCGGCAACGAGCGGTTTTCTTTCAACCCGCTGTTGCCGTTTTTTACCGGCCTGGGCATCGCCGTGCTGTCCTCGGCACTCGGTGTCGGCGGCGGTTTCCTGCTGGTGCCGTTCATGAGTATCGTCATGCGCCTGCCCATGTACGTGATTGCCGGCACCTCTGCACTGGCGATTGCCATCCATTCGATCACCTCGATCGGCAATTACATCCGCCTGGGCATCGAGCTTGACCTGGCCATGCTCGGCTTCCTGCTGGTCGGTGTGATTGCCGGTTCGGCGCTCGGTCCGCTGCTCAGCAAGCACCTGCCCGAGAATGGTCTGCGTGGTTTGCTGGCCGTCATCCTGATCATTATCGGGCTGCGCTACGCGGGTTTGTTCTGAAGACGGTTTCCGTAACCTCGCCTGTGGCGTTAGACTTGTCTGCATGGCACGACGACAGGTGAATACACCGACCATCGAGCAGTTCGATATCCGGCCCGGGCGCTTGCTGGCGCGCAAATACGAGGTCATCCAGCAACTCGGCCGGGGCTGGGAAGGGGAGGTTTTCCTGGTGCGCGAACGGAACACCTCGATCGAGCGCGCCGTCAAGCTGTTTTATCCACAGCGAAATCCACGTGACAGGGTGGCGAGTTTGAATGCGCGCAAGCTGCACAAGCTGCGCCATTGCCCCATTGCCATCCAGTACCATACCAGCGAAACGATCACCTGCCAGCGGATACCGATTACCCTGCTGGTCTCCGATTTCGTCGAGGGCGAGCTGCTCTCCGATTTCCTCGCCCGCCAGCCCGGCAAGCGCCTGCATCCCTATCCGGCCCTGCACCCTCCATCCCGAGAACATCATCGTGCAGCGCTATGGACTGGGTTTCGACCTCAAGCTGCTCGATTTTTTTCACTGGGGCGCACCGAAGCCCGAGAACATTCGCGATGATGTCGTCGACCTGGTGAAGATCCTCTACGATGCCATCGGCGGGCGGCGCTGGTACAGCCGGCAGCCGGCGGAGATCAAGGCGATCTGCTGTGGTCTGAAGCGCAGCCTGATACTGAAGAAATTCCGCACCGCCGGCCAGCTGCGCAAGTATCTCGAAAACATGCAGTGGACATCGCGCCCGTGAGCAGCGGGATGTACGCCGGTATTGACCTGGAGACGCCGCAACTCGTCACGCTGGCAGGCGGTCAGGCGTGTGTGTTTACCCAGCGTCGGCCGGGGCGCGAGACGCCGAACGAGGATGCGGCTGCGGTGATTCCGGGCGCCGGCAAATGCTGCGTGCTGGCCGTGGCCGACGGACTGGGCGGCCTGCCCGCCGGAGACATGGCAGCGCGCGCGGTCCTGCAACACCTCGCCGGGGAGGTCTCGGGGCTGGAGGGTGATGCGCAGCGTGAGGCCGTGTTGTCGGCACTGGAGCAGGCCGACGCGTCGATCCAGGCAACCGGGCAGGGCGGTGCAACGACCGTCGCAGTCGCGGCCATTGACGGCGATTCGGTGCGCACCTCCATGGTCGGCGATTCGATGGTGGTGGTGTGTGGCCAGCGCGGCAGGATCAAATACTGCTCGGTACCGCATTCGCCGGTCGGTTACGCCGAGGCCTCCGGAATGCTGGACGAGGCGGAGGCCATGTTTCACACGGAGCGGCACCTGGTTTCCAACGTGATAGGTATGCACGGGATGCATGTCGAGGTCGGCCCGCTGCTGCGACTGGCCCCGCGCGATACCCTCATCCTCGGCAGTGACGGGCTGTTCGACAACCTGTATGTGGGTGAAGTGGTCGAGCTGGTGCGGTGCGGGCCGCTGGCCGCAGCGGCGACACGCCTGCTGGACGCCTGCCGCCGGCGCATGCAGGACCTGTCAGGTGAACGGCCGCACAAGCCCGATGACCTGACCTTTATACTCTATCGGCAACGGGTGTAATCCGGTCACTCAATCGAGGGAAGGACCCAGCATGAACTCGACCGGCTCGAAGCCATGTTCCTCGAGTACGCTCTCGATATCTTCCCAGGTGTAACCGGGATCGTCTTCCTCGACACTGGCAATCAGCCCGGTCACGCGGCGATAGGCCTCCTGCGCCTCGAAATCGGGTGGTACGCGGACCAGCCGGATCGCCTTGCGGTCGGTGGCGGGGAGGACCATGAGAGTGTCTGGCATGAGATCGCTTCCTGTTACCCTGCGGGATTATTTCCGGTCTTCGATATTGATATAGGACGACTTCTGATTGCCCGTATATATCTGGCGCGGGCGCGAGATGCGCATGCCGGGATCCCTGTTCTGTTCGTGCCAGTGTGCAATCCAGCCGGGCAGGCGGCCGATGGCGAACAGTACCGTGAACATGTTGGTCGGGATGCCGATGGCGCGCAGGATAATGCCGCTGTAGAAGTCGACGTTCGGGTACAGCTTGCGTTCCACGAAGTACTCATCATTGAGCGCGATGTCCTCGAGCCGCTTGGCGATCTCCAGCAGCGGATCGTCGATGCCGAGCTTGGCCAGCAGATCGTCACATACTTCACGCAGCATGGTGGCACGCGGATCGAAATTCTTGTAAATGCGGTGTCCGAAGCCCATCAGGCGAACGCCGCTCGACTTGTCCTTTGACAGATTGATGAATTCATCGGCTGTCTGGTTGCCGTTGTGGATTTCCTCGAGCATCTCGATGACCTTCACGTTGGCGCCGCCGTGCAGGGGGCCCCACAGGGCCGATACGCCTGCGGCGCAGGAGGCAAACAGGTTGGCCTTGCTGGAGCCGACCATGCGCACTGTCGAGGTGCTGCAATTCTGTTCATGGTCGGCGTGCAGGATCAGTATCAGATTCAGGGCCCGGCGGACCTCGGCATTGCTTTCGTAGCGCTGGTAGGGCTGCGAAAACATCATGTGCAGGAAGTTGCTGATGTAGGGCAGTTGCGGGTCCGGGTACATATAGGGCAGGCCGCGCGAGTGCCGGTAGGTGTACGCCGCCAGTGTGCGTATCTTGCTGATGAGCCGCGCCGCGGCGGCCTCGAATTCTTCCGGTGTATGCAGTTCCAGTAACTGCGGGTGGAAGCAGGAGAGTGTCGAGATCATGGCCGACAGGATGGCCATGGGCGGTGCCGAGCGCGGGAAGCCCATGAAATGGTGCTTCATGTCCTCGTCGAGATTGGCGTTGTTGGTGAGTCGTACACTGAAGCGCTTGTACTCGTCGGCATTCGGCAGTTTGCCGAAGATCAGCAGCCACGCGACTTCCACGAAGTTCGGATTGTCGGCAAATTCTTCCAGCGGGATGCCGCGGTAGCGCAGGATGCCCTGGTCGCCGTCGATGTAGGTGATTTCGCTGGTACAGCTGGCCGTGTTGCCGTAAGCGGGATCGAGCGCCGTCAGGCCGGTCTGACTGCGCAGGCCCGTGATGTCGATGGCGCGTTCGCCCTCGGAACCTTCTACCACCGGCAAGGTGTACGTTGTTCCATCGATGGTCAGTTCTGCTTCAGCTGACATAGGTGTCCCCCGGTGAAATTTCCATCTTTATCATTGAATAACTTTCCCTTGTACGGTGTCACTTGGTTGCAGACTGTTTGTAACATACTTGCGGGTGTGGTGCCTTGCGGGCGGGACTCAGGCGGCGCTGCCCAGCCAGAAGGTCATGTCCTTGTCGAGAAATTCCTGCCACGACATGTAGTGCGAGCCGTCGCAGGAGAACGTCAGGCTGATCATGCCATTGAAGATATTGATCGAGGCCATGCGCAGGTACAGCGTCTCGTCGGCCGTACGCAACTGCCGCATATTGCTGAGGATAGTCGGAATGATATCCTGCGGGATCATGGCATTGTCCGGATAGGGCCTGCGCGGGTAGAGCATGCAGATATCCGGATCACTCAGCAGTCGAGGATGCGATAGCGGTACGGATCGTCGAGGAACCAGGCGGTGGCGCGGCTGCTGGAGAAGTGGACCACCGCCTGGAACAGGCCGCGTTCGGTAATCAGGTCCTCCAGTATGGCGATGGCCGACTCCATGTTGCTGTCCATCTGGCTGTCAATGCGGCACTGCTGGAAGACCGTGCCGCGGATGGCCGGATCGCCCTTGATCTGCCGCCACTGATTGGACTCCTCGTAGTGCTCGGAGGTGACTGGCAGGTCGCGCAGATCGAAATCGGCACCGATGAAGCCGACAGTCTCGTTACCCCGCCGAATGACCTGCAGGGCGGTGACCGAGGGCCGGTTGGCGCGCTGGCTCAGGTAGGCATCGGATAGCAGGAAGCCCCACGCGGGCACGGCCTCGCGCATGTACGGACGGTGCCCGCGATCACGGCCGTAGTGCCCGGGCATCAGGCCTTGCTGGCAGAAATTGTCGCTGGCCTGGATGCTTTGCGTG
Source organism: uncultured Ectothiorhodospiraceae bacterium (assembly GCA_947258945.1). GTDB lineage: Bacteria > Pseudomonadota > Gammaproteobacteria > UBA9214 > UBA9214 > UBA9214. The sequence continues at coordinate 1,180 of CAMYKJ010000096.1, read as the reverse complement.
TCGACTGCATAGAGAAACATGCAATAGGGAATCTTATCGAAATGACCACTCAGCACGATATTCAGTGCCTCGCGGTCACCCCAGACATCCGCACTCAACTCCGCCAGCCTGCCCAGCGGTGTCCTGAGCTGCTCGGCCAGCGAGATGCGTTGCCGGTGAACGACTTCCTTCCAGGTCTCTTTCATACTGCTGCGGGCAGGGCGGGGCCCTTGCCATCCGGGATGTGTTGCCTAATGGCTGTCATTTTACACAGTCGCCGTGCGTTTGGCGTGAAAATTCTGTGACAGGCAGCGTTTCAGCGTCCACAGCATTTCTTGTATTTCCTGCCGCTGCCGCAGGGGCAGGGATCGTTGCGACCGACCTTGGGTGTTTCACGGGTGTACTGGCCGGGGCCGACCATCCTGCCGTCGTAGAAATACCAGGTGCCGCCCGACTTGCGGAACTCCGCCAGCTCGTGATGCGCCAGCTGCTGGCCGTCACGCCGGTAGCTGGCCCTGAATTCAACCTTGCCGCTGTGCTCGGTGAGGTCGGTGACATTGACGATCTCCAGCCCCTCCCACTCCGACTCGCGTGCCCACTTCGCGGCGCCGGCCTCGTCGTAATCATTGCGCTGTCCGGGGTGCAGCGTCTCCGCAAGGTAAGGCATGTCATGCAGTGTGTAGGCGGTATAGCGCGAACGCATGAGTGCCTCCGGGCCAGGCGCACGCGCCGTTCCGCGGAGGTAGGGTTCGCAGCAGGCATCGCAGTCCAGGCCGGAACCGCACGGGCAAGCTGTTGTTTCAGTCATATTTCGTCAATTCACACGACAAACGCCAAATATACCAAATCCGCTGTGCCCGATGTCATAGTTCACAGACGCGGATTTATTGGTACTATCCGGTGCGGAAGATGCCGGGGGGCAGGCGATGAAGGGGCAGCAGCCGGCCGGTTGCCAGGCCTGGCCCGCAGTACAGGGGATTACCTGACAGGAGGTGGCGCTATGGGTGACGGGTTGACATTTCCGCGACCGAACTGGGTCAACTGGATCGCGCAGGACAGCAGCGGGACCTGGTGGGGCTACAGCGTGGAGCCGCTGCGCTATGACAGCGGCTGGTATGAAAATACGGTCGGCGAGTGTGTGCGGCTCGGCCACTCGATTCCGTTTGGCTGGGAGGTGTCGCTCCTGCCGGTCGGTTGACGA
>CAMYKJ010000095.1 GCA_947258945.1 uncultured Ectothiorhodospiraceae bacterium | reverse complement strand
ACCGCACCGCGCGGCTGGACGTGCGTGTCTTTCCGGAAGTCTACGAGAAGCACCAGGCCCTGCTGGGCAAGAACAAGGTACTGGTGATGCAGGGCGGACTGGGGGTCGATGATTATACCGGCGGTTACCAGGTGACGGCGCAGAGTATCTATGACATCAACCAGGCGCGTGAAATGTATGCCCGCCAGCTGGTTGTCGGTGTGGAGTCGCAGCTGGCCGGCAACGGCTTTGTCGGGACGCTGGCGGATATCCTGGAACCGTTCCGTGAAGGACATACGCGGGTCTGCATCGATTATCTCGGCGACGAGGCGCGTGCGCGGGTGGCGCTGGGCGAGGCGTGGACCGTGCATCCCACGGATGAACTGCTGCATCGACTGCGCGACCTGGCCGGCAAGGACAGCGTACGGGTGGAGTACGGCTGACTGCCCGGCCTGAGACCTCAGGCCATTTATCGCGGACGCAGTCCGCTCCTGCAACGTCAAATCCATGCGGCGGTCGGGAATTTTACCGGACACCGCGGAAACGGTACTATTAGCAATAGTTTGAAACATTTACCGGATACCTGATGAATCTCAACTTTCTGGACTTCGAGCAGCCTATTGCCGAGCTCGAGGCGAAAATCGACGAATTGCGCTACGTCAGCGATGATGCGGACGTCAACATCAGCGAGGAAGTCGACAAGCTCAAGGCCAAGAGCCGCGAGTTGACCGAGTCGATCTTTTCCAACCTGTCGTCCTGGCAGATTTCCCAGCTGGCACGCCACCCGCAGCGTCCTTACACGATGGACTACATCATCCGTATGTTCGACGGTTTCGAGGAGCTGCACGGTGACCGTCACTATGCCGATGATCATGCCATCATCGGCGGCATCGCGCGCCTGGATGACATACCGGTGATGGTCATTGGCCAGCAGAAGGGGCGCGACACCAAGGAAAAACTGCAGCGGAATTTCGGCATGCCCCGCCCGGAGGGTTACCGCAAGGCGCTGCGTCTGATGGAGATGGCGGAGCGCTTCGGTCTGCCCGTATTGACGTTCATCGACACCCCGGGTGCCTATCCCGGTATCGGTGCGGAAGAGCGCGGGCAGAGCGAGGCCATCGCGCGCAACCTGCTGGTAATGGCCCGCCTGCGCACGCCGGTGATTTGCACGGTCATCGGCGAGGGCGGCTCCGGCGGTGCCCTGGCGATCGGTGTGGGGGATATCACCCTGATGCTGCAGTACAGCACTTACTCGGTCATTTCACCGGAGGGCTGTGCCTCCATCCTGTGGAAGAGTGCCGACAAGGCGTCCGACGCCGCCGAGGCGCTGGGTATCACCTCCGGCCGGCTGCACCAGCTCGGCCTGGTCGACGGCATCATCGAGGAACCACTGGGCGGCGCCCACCGGGACGTCGATGCCACCGCGGCGAACATCAAGCAGGTGCTGGTCGAAAAGCTGACCGGCCTGCGCGAACAGTCGCTGGACGATCTGGTCAGTGCCCGCTACCAGCGCCTCATGGACTACGGGGAGTTCACTGAGAAATGAAGCTGCCTGGGCGACGACTTTTTTGACGTATGCATAGGTGCGGCCTGTAACAGCGAACGCCCGACACCGGCATACAATCAGCGCCTCACGGCCTGTCCCCGCGAAGGCGGGGAGCGCACCTACAGCAAATTTTATGCAGTAACCAGATCGTGAATTTCTCGTCCGACACTCTCTACGGCCAGCTGTTGTCACAGCCGCTGCCGGCCGCCTGGCAGGTGGCCTACAGCGGCGGGCTGGATTCCTCGGCCCTGCTGCATGCCATGGCCGGACTACGCGGCCGTTTCGATATCCCCGTGGGTGCGGTGCACGTGCATCACGGCCTGCAGGCGGATGCAGACAGGTGGGCAGACCATTGCCGCCGTGTGTGCGCAGACCACAGCATTCCCCTGTCCGTGCTGCAGGTGGATGCACGGCCCGCCCGGGGTGAAAGTCCGGAGGCGGCTGCACGACATGCGCGCTACGCGGCACTGGCCGACTGGCTGGCGCCGGACCACTGCCTGCTGACGGCGCAGCACCAGGACGACCAGGCCGAAACGCTGCTGTTGCAGCTGCTGCGCGGTGCCGGTGTACCTGGCCTGGCATCCATGCCGGCCTGCACGGCGTTCGGGGAGGGTATCCACCTGCGGCCGCTGCTGTCGGTCAGTCGTCAGGCCCTGCATGACTACGCGCTTGCGGCCGGGCTGGAGTGGATCGAGGATCCCAGCAACGCCGAGACCGGCCTTGACCGCAACTTCCTGCGCCACTCGGTCATGCCGTTGCTGCAGTCACGCTGGCCGGCGCTGTCCGGCAATCTGTCGCGCAGTGCCGCGCATGCCGCCGAGGCGGCCGGCCTGCTGGATTCGCTGGCGATGGACGACCGGCAGGCCGCCGGCGGCCGGGACACCGATACCCTGATGGTGTCCGCGCTGCAAGCGCTGTCACCGGCGCGGCAGCGCAACCTGTTGCGTTTCTGGATGAAACAACAGGCCGGGCATGCACCATCGGCCGCGGTACTCACCCGCGTTCAGCACGATGTCCTGGACAGCCGGCGGGATGCCATGCCGTGTGTGCAGTGGGGAAGACACGCGCTGCGGCGCTATCGTGACGAGTTGTTCGTACTGCCGGTTGCGCTGCCGGACCAGCCCCGGCCGGAGTGTGCCTGGCGGCTTGACGCACCACTGCCACTGACGGACGGCGCCGTGCTCACGGCCACCCCGGGGGTCGGCGAGGGATTGCGCCGCGCGGCCATTGGCGCGGACGGGGTCCGTATCCGCTGGCGCCGGGGTGGCGAGACCTGCCGGCCGGCCGGGCGCGGCCACCGGCATGCATTGAAAAAACTGTTCCAGGAAGCAGGCGTGCCACCCTGGCAGCGGCATCGCATTCCCCTGCTGTATGTTGAAAACGAGCTGGCCGCGGTGGCGGGAATGTGGATTTGCGAACCGTTTCAGGCCGGGCCGGGCGAGGCCGGTTACCGGATCGACTGGCTGGACCGGCGGCAGCCTGACGGGCATCGATCAGATTGAGGTGGCGGTACGCTTCTGGTAGAGTCAACTCCCGTCTCGTGGCACCTTTGCCGCGTGCTGTTCCAGGTAATCAATGACCCGATTTATCTTTATCACCGGCGGTGTTGTGTCCTCATTGGGCAAAGGCATCGCATCGGCATCGCTCGGCACCCTGCTGGAAACGCGCGGCCTCAAGGTCACCCTGCTCAAGCTGGATCCCTACATCAATGTCGATCCCGGCACCATGAGCCCGTTCCAGCACGGCGAGGTGTTCGTGACCCAGGACGGTGCTGAAACCGACCTCGATCTGGGTCACTACGAGCGCTTTGTCCGCACCACGATGACCCGGGACAACAACTTCACCACCGGACAGATCTACGAGAACGTGATCCGCAAGGAGCGCCACGGTGATTACCTGGGTGCAACCGTGCAGGTGATTCCGCACGTCACCGATGAAATCAAGGAATGCATTCTGAAGGGGGCGGGCGATGCCGACATCGCCATGGTGGAAATCGGCGGTACGGTCGGCGACATCGAGTCACTGCCGTTCATGGAGGCCATTCGCCAGATGGGCGTCGAGCTGGGGCATGAGCGTGCACTGTTCATGCACCTGACGCTGGTGCCGTACATCGCGGCGTCCGGCGAGATCAAGACCAAGCCGACCCAGCACTCGGTCAAGGAACTGCGTTCGATCGGTATCCAGCCGGATATCCTGCTGTGCCGCGCCGACCGCCCGCTGCCGCCGGCCGAGCGCCGCAAGGTGGCGCTGTTTACCAATGTCGAGGAGCGCGCGGTGATATCCGCCGTCGATGTCGACAACATCTACAAGATTCCGCTGTTGCTGCACGAGCAGCAGCTCGACAACATCGTCGTCGAGAAGATGAATATCGATGCCGGGCCGGCCGATCTCGGCGAGTGGGAAAAGGTGGTGCGCAACAGCAGCGGTCATGATCGCCAGGTGACCATCGCGATGGTCGGCAAGTATGTGGACCTGACCGAGTCGTACAAGTCACTGTCCGAGGCGTTGATCCATGCCGGTATCCATTCACTGACGGATGCGTGAAAACAACATTCCCTACCTCGGCATCTGCCTCGGCATGCAGGTCGCCGTGATCGAGTTCGCGCGGCATGTTGCGGGGCTGCAGGGCGCGCATTCGACCGAGTTTGACAAGGGCACACCGCACCCCGTCATCGCCCTGATCACCGAGTGGCAGCGCGAGGACGGCGGCACAGAGCAGCGCAGCGAGGATTCCGACCTGGGCGGCACCATGCGCCTCGGCGGCCAGATCTGCCAGCTGGCACCGGGCAGCCTGGCGCACACGCTCTATGGCAAGGATGAAATCGTCGAGCGTCACCGTCACCGCTACGAATTCAACAACCACTACCGCGAACAACTGCAGGCCAGCGGGCTGGTGCTCTCCGGGACGTCCGCGGATGGCAGGCTGGTCGAGGTCGTGGAAATCAGTGAACATCCCTGGTTCTTCGCCTGCCAGTTTCACCCGGAGTTCACCTCCAGTCCGCGTGACGGCCACCCCCTGTTTACCGGGTTCATCCAGGCGGCACACGATTACCGGGCCGGCCGGCTGCCGGCTGCACCGGCAGCGGTTGCAGCGCATGCCGACGCCTGAATCCGATCCTAATACGCGGGACTACACATTATGAAGTTATGTAATTTTGAGGCGGGGCTCGAACATCCGCTGTTCCTGATTGCCGGACCCTGTGTTATCGAAAGCGAGGCGCTCGCGCTCGATACGGCCGCACAACTGAAGGAAATGACCGCGGCACTTGGCATGCCGTTTATCTACAAGTCATCCTTCGACAAGGCCAACCGCTCCTCGCATACGAGTTTTCGCGGGCCCGGTATGGAGGAGGGGCTGCGTATCCTCGAGACGGTCCGTGCGCAGATCGGTGTGCCGGTGCTGACCGATGTGCACGAAGACACCCCGCTGGATGAAGTGGCCGCCGTGGTGGATGTCCTGCAAACGCCCTGGGACATGAAGAACGTGGCCGACAAGGCGCTGGCCACGGGTAACGAACAGATCATGGTGTGCGAGCGCGGTGCCTCGTTCGGCTACAACAACCTGGTCTCGGATATGCGCTCGCTTGCGGTGATGCGCAACTGCAACGTGCCGGTCGTGTTCGATGCGACGCACTCGGTACAGTTGCCCGGCGGCCAGGGCGACAGGTCCGGGGGTCAGCGGGAATTCGTGCCGGTGCTGGCGCGGGCCGCGGTTGCGGCGGGCGTGTCCGGTTTGTTCATGGAAACGCATCCCGACCCGTCGGTCGCACTCAGCGACGGCCCGAATGCCTGGCCGCTGGGCGATCTGCAGTCGCTGCTTGCAACCCTGCAGGCCATCGATGCCACGGTCAAGGCAGGCCCGCTGCCGGAGAACTCGCTGTTGACGTAATTGAGTATATTTCTGTAAAGATTCATCAAACCACTGTTTTATGGAGCAATAATGTCAGTTATATCTGAGGTGCTGGGGCGGGAGATCATCGACTCGCGCGGCAATCCGACCGTCGAGGCGGAGGTCACACTGTCTTCCGGCACGGTCGGTCGCGCGGCCGTACCGTCCGGCGCATCCACCGGTTCACGCGAGGCGGTGGAATTGCGCGACGGCGACCCGGGGCGTTTCGGCGGCAAGGGCGTCAGCAAGGCGGTGAACAACGTCAACACGGTCATTCGCGATACCGTGCGCGGCATGGAGGTGACGGCGCAGGCGGACATCGATCGCAGCATGATCGATCTCGACGGGACGAACAATAAAAGCGCGCTGGGCGCCAATGCATTGCTGGCCGTGTCGCTGGCCGCCGCGCAGGCCGCTGCGCGTGAACAGGGTACCGGTCTTTACCGCCTGCTTGGCGGTGACGGCCCGCTCGTAATGCCGGTGCCGATGATGAATATCATCAACGGCGGCGCACATGCCGACAACAGTGTCGACCTGCAGGAGTTCATGATCCTGCCGGTCGGTGCGGGCAGCCTGCAGGAGGCGGTTCGCTATGGCACGGAGGTGTTCCACGCACTCAAGTCGGTCCTGCATGGCCGCGGTCTGAATACCGCCGTGGGCGACGAGGGCGGTTTTGCACCCGACCTGTCCTCCAACGAGGCGGCTATCGAGGTGATTCTCGAGGCGATCGACCAGGCCGGCTTCAGGGCCGGCGAGGATATCTGGCTGGGCCTGGATGCCGCGAGTTCCGAATTCTACCGTGACGGCAAGTATGTGCTGGCGTCCGAGAACCGCGAGTTCACGGCAGCCGAATTTGTCGATTACCTGGCTGACTGGGTCGACCGCTATCCCATTATCACGATCGAGGACGGCCTCGATGAGAGCGACTGGGACGGCTGGAAACTGCTAACGGAAAAACTCGGAGCGAAGGTACAGCTGGTCGGCGACGACCTGTTCGTGACCAATACCGGGATCTTCCGGGAAGGCATCGACAAGGGCATCGGCAACTCGATCCTCATCAAGCCCAACCAGATCGGCACCCTGACCGAGACGCTGGATGCAATCCACCATCAAGCCCAACCAGATCGGCACCCTGACCGAGACGCTGGATGCAATCCACATGGCCGGGGAGGCCGGCTATACCGCGGTCGTCTCGCACCGCTCCGGCGAGACCGAGGATGTGACGATTGCCGATATCGCCGTGGGTACCAGCGCCACGCAGATCAAGACCGGTTCGCTGTCGCGTTCCGATCGCGTGGCAAAATACAACCAGCTGATGCGCATCGAGGCCGAACTCGGCCAGCAGGCCTCGTACGCCGGAAGTGCCGCGTTCAGGCACCGGGCGGGTAACTGAAAACAGGCGGCCGGCGTGCGTATCGGTCATAGCCGTTCGGGGTATGTACAGGAATGAAGCCCATCATCATCCTGCTGGTGCTGTTGCTGGTTTACCTGCAGTATCGTCTGTGGATCGGCGACGGCAATCTGCCTGACGTCATCCAGCTGGGCAACGAGGTCGAGGACCAGCACGAGGAAAATATCCGCCTGCGCGAACGCAACGACATGCTCGACGCCGAGGTCCGTGACCTGCAAGAAGGGCTCGATGCCATCGAGGAGCATGCCCGGGAAGACCTCGGCATGATCAAGGACGGCGAGACCTTCTACCAGATCGTGGAATAGATGCCTGCCGAACCGACAGTCCGGGTCGTGGTGCCGGCGGCCGGTGCCGGCAGGCGCATGGCGTCGGACACACCCAAACAGTACCTGCCGCTTGCCGGAAAAACGGTCATCGAACACACCCTCGATGCTCTGTTGTCCTGTCCACGCATCGATTCCATCGTGGTTGCCGTTGCGCCGGACGATGCTGACTGGCCGGTAATAGCCGGCCATTACCGCAAACGCCCGCTTGAATCGGTGGCCGGCGGCGATGAACGGTGTCAGTCGGTGCTCAATGCGCTGGACCACCTGGCACAGACGGCCCATGACAGTGACTGGGTGCTGGTGCACGATGCGGCGCGTCCCTGCCTGCGTGCGGAAGACATCGTGATGCTGATCGATACGCTGGTCGATGACGATACCGGAGGTTTGCTGGGGGTGCCGGTCGCCGATACCATGAAACAGGTCGCTGCGGACGGGCGGATCGAACGGACCGTGGCGCGCGAGGGGCTGTGGCACGCCCTGACGCCACAAATGTTCCGGCTGGCACCGTTGCGCACGGCCCTGCGCGAGGCATTGTCCGGCGGCCGGCTGGTGACCGATGAGGCGGCGGCCATGGAACTGGCCGGTCACCGGCCGCGCATGGTCCTGGGTCATCGGGATAATATCAAGATCACCCTGCCGCCAGACCTGGCGCTGGCAGCATTCCATCTGCAGGCGAGGTCAGTGGCATGAGAATCGGACAGGGCGTGGATGTGCATGCCTTTGGTGAGGGCGATTCGGTGGTGCTGGGTGGCGTCACCATTCCCTTTAACCGCGGCCTGCAAGCGCACTCGGACGGCGATGTGGTGCTGCATGCATTGTGTGATGCGCTGCTGGGTGCGGCCGGGCTAGGCGATATCGGCCAGTATTTTCCGCCCGACGATTCCGCCTGGCGCGACATCGACAGCCGCGTGTTGCTGCGCAAGGTCAACGATCTGGTCAGCGAGGAGGGGTTGGCGCTGGTGAATGCCGATATCACGGTGGTCGCGCAGGCGCCCAGGTTGGCGCCCTGGATTGGCGAGATGCGCGAATACATCAGTACGGACCTCGGCGTAACAGCCGCCCGGGTCAATATAAAGGCCACCACCACCGAACATCTCGGCTTCACCGGCAGGGGCGAGGGCATTGCCGCGTTCGCCATTGTCCTGCTGGACGACTGATCGCGCCCGACCGCGTGCTCGAACAGGCAATCCATTCGCTGGCCCGTGCGCACGGCAAGCCGGTGGCGAGCGGTACGATCCGCCACGCCGCGGAAGACTTTCGCGTCACCGAGCTGCCCCTGCTCGAACCGGCAGGCAGCGGCGAGCATACCTGGGTCCGGGTGCGCAAGCGCAATGCAAACACCCCGGTGGTTGCAGAACGGCTGGCGAAGATCGCCGGCGTGCATCCGCGGAACGTCGGTTTCGCCGGCCTGAAAGACCGCCATGCGGTGACCGAGCAGTGGTTCTCGGTACACCTGCCTGGTTGCGATGACCCGGACTGGGCGCAACTCAATGATGAAAATACCCGTGTGCTGCAGCATGCCCGGCATGCGCGCAAGCTGCAGCGCGGCGCCCTGCGGGGCAATGCCTTCCGGCTGGTCATTCGCGACCTGCGTGGCGACCGGGAACTGCTCGGGCAGCGCCTGGACCAGGTACGCAATGCCGGGGTGCCGAATTATTTCGGCGCGCAGCGTTTCGGTCGCGACGGCAGCAACCTGTGTAACGCGGAACGACTGTTCGCCAACCCGCGATTGCGCCTGTCGCGCAACCAGCGCAGCCTGGCGCTGTCGTCAGTACGTGCGCTGTTGTTTAACCGGGTGTTGTCTGAACGTATTGCGCTGGGTTGCTGGGACAGTCCCCTTAAGGGTGATGCCATGCAGCTCGACGGCAGTCACAGCTTTTTTATCGTCGACAGCATCGATGATGATCTGCTGCGCCGCGTTCGGGAACTTGATGTACATCCAACCGGCCCGCTCTGTGGGAGCGGCGAGACACCGGTCAGGGGCGAGTGCCTGGCGCTCGAGTCGGCAGTGCTGGCTGATTACGGGACCTGGCTGGAGGGTCTGGCGGCGGCCGGTGTTCGCCAGGCCCGACGTGCACTGCGGGTCGTGCCGGCCGACTTCAGCCGGGACTGGCCAACCGACGACTGCCTGGAACTCACGTTCAGCCTGCCGGCGGGCAGTTACGCCACGGCGGTCCTGCGGGAGCTGATTGACGACCGGGACGGTCCGGTTACGTAGGGGTGTCTTGCAGGCGCGATTGAATCATGCGCAAAGTCGTCAAGGCGCTAAGAAAACAAAAAAATCACCACAGAGTTCACAGAGCACACAGAGAAAAAGATAAGATCAGGGTGTGAAGAAGAATAACTAACCACCACAGAGATCACAGAGCACACAGAGAATAGAAAAATAACACGTCATTCCCGCGCAGGCGGGAATCCAGTCTGGAA
>CAMYKJ010000094.1 GCA_947258945.1 uncultured Ectothiorhodospiraceae bacterium | reverse complement strand
CCCCCGTCCGGCTGATGCAGCATGATCATCTCGCGCATCAGCGTGCTCTTGCCGCTGCCACTGCCGCCGACCAGGGCCAGCACCTCGCCGCGGTAGACATCGAGATCGATGCCATCGTGGATCACACGCGTGCCGAATACGGTCCTGACGCCGCGTACGCGAATCACGATTTCGCGGCCGGCCTCGCTTTCGGGTTGCATCGATATGGCACTGTCCATGGTCATGTGCGTCAAATCCCCAGCATGCTGAACAGGATGGAGAACATGGCATCGACGATAATCACCATGAAAATCGACTGCACGACACTGATCGTGGTGTGGCGGCCGACGCTTTCCGCACTGCCCTCCACCTTGAATCCCTGGTAGCAGCCGACGATTGCAATAATCGCCGCGAACACCGGGGCCTTGCTGATACCGATCATGAAGGTGGACATGCTGATTGCCTCTTCCAGCCGTTCCAGGAAGGCGCCGAAACTGATTCCCAGCGAGGCGTTGGCCATGACCATGCCGCCAAATATCGAGAGCATGTCCGCATACACCGACAGCAGCGGCATGACGATAATCAGCGACATCAGCTTCGGCAGCACCAGCAGTTCAACCGGCGGCACGCCGATAGTCTGCAGGGCGGCGATTTCCTCCCGCACCTTCATGGTGCCGATCTTCGCCGCATAGGCAGAACCGGTCCGGCCGCAGATCAGGATGGCCGTCAGCAGCGGGGCCAGCTCCCGCAGCATCGAGTGCCCGACCAGGTCGGCCACGTAGATATTCGCGCCATACAGTTTCAGCTGCACCGCGCCCTGGTAGGCGATCACGACGCCCATCAGGAACGACAGCAGGCCGACGATGGGCAGTGCGTTGAATCCGGTTTGATAAATATCATCGAGCAATTCGCGCCAGCGTATCCGGCCGGGATGGCGAATTGCCGACAGCAGCGCCATAACGCTCTCGCCGACGAAGGCCAGCATATCCATCATGTCATCGCCGCGCGCGTACAGGCCGGCAAGCCATGGCTTGCCGGCAGGCCGCGCGGCAGGTGCCCTGGCTTCGTTCAGTTCGGTGGTGATGTAGTCGAGCAGCCGCCGGTGCGCCGCACTGAACCCGTCCAGCGACACCCGGCTGCCGGCTGCCTCCAGCCGCGCCCTCAACTGCAGCAGCAGCCAGGCACCCGTGGTGTCCATCGCGCTGATGGCACTGCCCGTGATGGTCACGGCATCAACGGACGGCAGTTCGAGGTGTTCCATCCCGGCACGCAGTCGGGCAACGTCGCCGACCGTCCAGCGACCGCTGCACGCCAGCGTGTCAGCGGTGATCTCTACCCCGGCCGGGCTGGTCTCCTGTCCAGACATGCTGTAAGTCTCTTGTATGTCGTTGCCGGTTACAAGCATTCACGCCCGCTCGACGGGAAATGCCAGCACCTCGTCCAGGCACCGGGCGCCACCGGCAACCATCAGCAGGCGATCGATACCCAGCGCCACGCCCGCGCAGTCCGGCAGCCCGGACTGCAGGGCCGCCAGCAGCCGCTCGTCAACCGGTAGCGGCTCGAGACCGGTTAACCGCCGCTGCGTATTGTCGTTCATGAAACGCTGGCGCTGCTCACCGGCATCGGCCAGCTCGTGATAGCCGTTGGCGATCTCGATACCGTCCAGCCAGGCTTCGAAGCGTGCGGCCACCGGCGGGTTGCCGGACCGCAGGCGTGCCAGCGCGGCCTGGCTCGAGGGGAAATCCCGTACAAACACCAGCCCCTGCCCCAGGTGCGGCTCGATCACGTGGGTCATCACCAGATCGAGCCAGGCATCCAGCGGCGCATCGTCCATACCGACGGGCAAACCGATCCGGTAACGCTGCAGTTCGGCAGCGATATCCGCGGCGGAAACCGCGAACGGATCAATACCGGCAAATTCCATAAACAGATCCCGGTAGGTCCAGTGATGCACCTCACTGACCGGTGCGATATCTGCCAGGATTTCAGTCAGCAGCTGCTCGACTTCATCCATGAGATCGAGATGGTCGAAACCGGTCCGGTACCACTCCAGCAAGGAAAATTCCGGACTGTGCAACGCACCGCGCTCGTCGTCGCGAAATACCTTGCAGAGCTGGTAGATATCACCGCTGCCTGCGGCCAGCAGACGCTTCATCGGGAATTCCGGCGAAGTATGCAGGTAGCAGCGGCGGGCGCTGTCACTGCCCGGACCGTGCCAGGTGGTGACGAGACTATGGATGGCGGGGTCCGTGGTCGCAGCAGCCGACAGGGCCGGCGTGTCGACTTCCATGACGTTGTTGCGTGCGAAGCAGGTGCGAATACGCGCAAGCAGCGTGGCACGCAGCTGCAGCGCAGCCAGCGGGGCCGACGGGCGCCAGTCCCGCTCCGCTTGCGTTAGGTCCGCCACTGCGTTGCAGTTATTCCCTGGCGCGACCGACGTACTCGCCGGTACGCGTGTCGATCTTCAGGACTTCGCCGACATCGATAAACAGTGGCACACGCACCACGGCACCGGTCTCCAGTGTGGCCGGCTTGCCGCCACCGCCAGAGGTATCACCACGCACACCCGGGTCGGTTTCGGTGACGCTCAGCAGTACGAAATTCGGCGGCGTGACCGCCAGCGGCGCGCCGTTCCACAGGGTGACCTCGCACATGTCCTGCTCCTTATCGCCCACCGCGGTGGCATCGGCGGCCTGCTGCTCGAAGGTCCTGGGATCCATGAAATGCCAGAATTCCCCGTCCGTATAGAGGTACTGCAGGTCGACATCCATCACATCGGCGGCCTCCACGGATTCACCCGACTTGAAGGTGCGCTCGATGACACGGTCCGTCTTGAGATTGCGTATCTTTACCCGGTTGAATGCCTGGCCCTTGCCGGGCTTGACGAATTCATTTTCAATGATGGCGCACGGGTCGCCATCGAGCATGATTTTCAGGCCACCCCTGAATTCATTGGTGCTGTAAGATGCCATATGTCCCAGTAATCCCCGGCTATCGATATATGAGTGGAAAAACGCCCGCTATCATACCCCGAACAGGCAAAACGGAACATACACCGGCCTGGCAGGTTGAACTGGCGCAGGCGGTGCGTTCCGGCAACGAACTGCTGCACTTGCTGGATATCCAGCCGGATCAACTGAACATCCGGCCGTTGACCGGTGATTTCCCGCTGCGGGTTCCACGCGGTTTTGTCCGGCGGATGAGCCGTGGTGATCCACATGATCCCCTGCTGCTGCAGGTACTGCCGGTGCACGAGGAAACCGAAACGCGGGGCGGCTTCCACGCGGACCCGTTGCGGGAAGCGGATGCCATGCCGGTCAGGTCGTCGACTATCTCGCCGCACATGCCGAGATTCACGAACTCATTCTGAGCGGCGGCGACCCCCTGTCACTGACCGATGACCGGCTGCATCGGCTGACCGGCCGGCTAGGCGGTATCGAACACCTGCATACGCTGCGCATCCATACGCGCGTACCCGTGGTCCTGCCCGAGCGCATCGACACGGGTCTGCTCGACTGGCTTGCAGGCCTGACCCTGCGGACAGTCATGGTCGTCCACTGCAACCATCCCAACGAAATCGATGACAGCGTGGCCCGCGCCATGCAACGCCTTGCGCAGGCTGGCGTGACGCTGCTCAACCAGTCGGTACTGCTGCAGGGTGTCAACGACGATGCCGGGACGCTGGCGCGGCTCAGTGAACGCCTGTTTGCCGCCGGCATCCTGCCCTACTACCTGCACCAGCTCGACCGGGTACAGGGCGCCGCCCATTTCGAGGTCGACGATGCCCGCGCACGGGGGCTGCTGTGCGCGCTGCGCTGCCGGCTGCCGGGCTATCTCGTGCCCCGGCTGGTCCGCGAGGTGCCGGGCGAGCGCAGCAAACAGCCATTGTAGTGCACCCGGCCGACTGACAACGGCCCTGCAGTTGAATATACTGAGAAAAAACAGGAAGATCAGGTATGGACCTGGACCTGCCACAGCGCAAAAAACCGGATTTGAACAATATGGTTACCCGCCCGGACGTCCTGCGTGACTGGGTCGAACGGCTGCCCCTGCTGAACACCGAAAAAACCCGCCAGCTGCTGGTTGATGCACTCGAACGCATCAACCAGCTGGACATGTCACCGGATAGTCGCAACGAGTCGCTGGAGATACTCACGACCTCGGTGATGTGCGTCGTCGAGGCGCTGAAGAAGGAGTTCCTCGGCAAGCCGATGCCGTTAGATGAAAAACACACCAGACAGGCTGAGCAGGCACTCGATTTGTGCAACCGGATGGCGACCGGTTATCGCATCATGGCGGATGACCTCGGGCAGGACGAGGCACAGAACCGGCAGCTGGGTATCGCCATACACCGCTCCCTGCGCTATCTCAGCGAGATTTTGCTCGGCCACTACCAGATCTACCGCCAGTACCCGGAAGGGCTGTGGCGCAGCATCCACGCCCTGCATGCCCTTGCCGAGGAATGCGGCATCAACCGGCTGTCGATAACCGACACGACGCTGCCCACGGCCGAGAGCAGCAACATCGAGACGATCTACAAGCAAATCCTGTTGCTGTCACTGGCCTGCCCCTATCGTTTGCGGCAGAAAGAGATCCACTTCGCCTACAATGCACTGATCGACTGGGCGAGTTTCTGCCGACTGTCCGAACCCGGCACCAGGATGGAAACAGGGTTGTTCTCGGTCAATATCCAGTCCGACGATCCGCCCACATACCGCAACCTGCACACGGTGGAAGACAGCGACATTCACCGTACCCGTATACTGGACGCCAGCGCCGTCGCTCACCGTTTGCGCGCGGCACTGGAGAACGAGTCGCGCAATCAGACCGGCTTTGGCAACCGCGATACACTGCAGCAGCTGATCCTCGCCTGGGGCGCCATGCCAAAACGCCGCTTCCCCCGGCACCGGTCAACCGACACCTTGCCGGTCAAACTGGTCGTTGGCCTGAATACCATCCACCGGCTGGTCTCGGGTCCGCAAACACAGGCGGAGCATACCGACGAGACCATCATGGATAATAACTGGCTGCGTGACCCGACCTTCGACCGTCCCATGGAGATAGAGATCGATCCCTATCTTACCGGCGACCTGACCACGATGACTGTCGAGGAAACACAACGGGACGTGCAGCGCGGCGCCTACACGGCTGCAGACGCCGGTATGCCACATGTGGAATTCTGGAAGATCGCTGACATGAGTGCAGCCGGTTACTGCCTGCTGTGGGAAAACAGCGAGGCCTCATCCGCCTGCGTCGGTGAACTGGTCGCCATCATCAACCAGCAGGAGGAAGACCGTGGCACCTGGCAGCTGGGCGTTATCCGCTGGATGAAATTCAACCCGGAGCACGGCCTCGAACTCGGCATTCAGATGCTGTCACCCGGTGCACAGGCCGTCTGGGCCTACCTGCTGAACGATGATATCGGCCGCAACATTGCCGCCATCAACAAGATGCAGGGCATTCTCCTCCCCGGTATAGAGGCCATCGGCCAGGCGGATTCCCTGATCCTGCCCTGCCTGCCGTTCCGGACCGGTTGCAGCTCGATACTGGAAATCGACAATGAAACCCGGGACATCGTCCTCAGCCGGCAACTGGAAAATACCGGCCGATTCGCGCAGTACCACTACGAACTGCAGACAGAGGAACATACCTAGGGAAGCAATCGGTTGCCGTCATTGCCGGTGCGATGCACACCGGTGTCCGGTATCTGCTTCTCCATGGCTTCGCAATAAAAAGTATCAGCGACGCCCTAGTACAGCTCGACAAACGGCTCCGGATACTCGATGTGCCCGCCACCGGCCAGGTTACCGTCCACAATTTCCTTGACCGTCAGCGCATCTTCCGGTGCCGGCAGATTACAGCTGACCCCCAGGTCCTTTGCCAGCACGAAGCCGAACCGCTTGTAGTATTCGGGGTGGCCCAGCGCCACGATCGAGCCATAGCCCTTTTCCTTCGCCAGCTGGATGCTGGCCTGGATCAGTTTCGAGCCGATGCCGCGATGAGTCTGTGACGGTACGACCGATATCGGCCCCAGCACCAGCAGGTGTTTCTCATCGCCGTTCCTGCGCAGCGGCACGCGTGTCAGCAGAACATGCCCGACGATGCGGCCACCGAGTTCCGCGACCAGCGACAGCTCCCGGTTGTAGCTGGCCGATTCGCGCAGGGTACTGACGAGCTGGGCCTCGGCCTCGCCCCCGAATGCGCTGATATGCACCACGTCGATGGCACGGATATCGTCACTGCTCTCGGGTCTGACGGTAATTGAATGCATACGCTTCTCCACCAATGTGCGCGCTCATGGCTACGCCCTGCATGGACAATTAAACACTAAATATTCAGCTACTTGCATGCTATCAGGAAAAGCCGCGGGTGAAAATACCCGCGGCCCGCCTCGCCCCGGCGGCTCACACAGCTGCTCCATATATAGAGAGTGTTCAAGAGATCTGCCATATGGCCGAAAAAATTTCAGTCGGGGCCTGATAAATCCGGCGGCACCCCTTTGCCCGTCATTTCCAGGCCTGATTTGTGAACCCGAGGAAACGAGGTCAGTCTGTGACAAAGGATCAGAACCTGCACCTGCTTGTCTTAGAGGAAAGCAGCAGCGACGCGGAATCACTGGCAAACGAGCTGAGAAACGCCGGACATTGCATCGATCTCCACTATGCAGGTGACCTGACGGCGCTTGAAACCGGGCTGACCGGGCATGCGCCGGATATCATCATTTGCGGCAGTGGACCCGACCTGCCGGATGCGGCCAGCGTCAAGACGGTCCTCGGCAGACACGCCATCGATGCACCGGTCATCGCCATCGGTGACGATGCATCCGAGGACAGTGTCGTGGCCGCCCGCAAGGCGGGCATCACCGCACTGGTGTCCTATGAGCGGCCGGACCATCTGCACGTGGTGTTCAGGCGCGAGGCCAACATCGTCGACCTGAGGCACCGACTGGCTGCATTCACCAGCACACTGCAGGCCAGCGAAAAACGCGCACATGCCCTGATCGAGAATTCCAGTGACGCCATCGCCTACATCCATGACGGTATGCATGTGTATGCCAACAAGCCCTACATGGATATGTTCGAGATCAGCTCGCTGGGTGATATCGAGGGCATCCCGGTCCTCGACATGATCAGCCACAGCGAGCGCGACACGTTCAGGGAATTTCTCAAGCACTACCATGATGCCGGTGCTGTCGAAAACACGCTGGATATCGACTGTATCAATCCGGGCGGCGAACAGTTCAACACAACCATGGAGTTCACGCCGGCCAGCATGGAGGGAGAGTCATGCACGCAGATCATCATTCGCGTGAATTACGGCAACAACAGTGAACTCGAGAAAAAGATCAAGACGCTGTCTCGCGAGGACATGCTGACCGGACTGTGGAACCGTCAGTATTTCATGCAACGACTGGAGAAAGAAATCGCCCGGGAGACCGGGGGGAACCAGCAGCGCGCCCTTATCTACCTGACACTCGACAACTTCAAGGTCATTCGCGAGGAAGCCGGCATCGCCTCCAGCGACCTGGTTCTGTGCGATATCGCCAACCTGCTGAACCGGGAGCGCAATGCACATGATCTGCTGTCCCGCTTCGGTGACTACAGCTTCGCGCTGCTGAAAACCGACACG
>CAMYKJ010000093.1 GCA_947258945.1 uncultured Ectothiorhodospiraceae bacterium | reverse complement strand
CGCATGTTCAGTTCCGCGTCGTCGAGATAGCAGGCCGGGTCTTCCCACCAGGGATCACCGGTCATCTGGAAGGCGCGGACACGGGTATTTCCGCCACAAATATCCTGGAAGCCGCAGACTGCACAGCGACCCCGCAGCGGTCGCGGCGAGGCCTTCAGGCCGGCCATCAACGGATCACGGGTATCCACCCAGATAGCCGAGAAGGGCCGTTCCCTGACGTTGCCGAGGTTGTAGTTCCACCAGAAGGTGTCCGGGTGCACATTACCCAGGTTGTCGATATTGGCAATGTTCACACCGGAAGAATTGCCGCCCCAGCGGACCAGGCGCTCATGCATTTCGGCAGCACGCTCCGGCATGTGGCGTTCCACCCATTTCAGCAGATAAACACCGTCGGCGTCATTATTGCCGGTGACGAACTCGCGCTTGTGTCCGGCCTGCACACCGGCCCAGCAGGCATCGAACAGCAAGTCCATGACCCACCGTGTGGTAGCGTGGACGGCATCCGAACCGCGGTGGCGGTTACCACGGCCGCCGTAGTTGAGGTGCGAGACGTACAGCTTGTCAACCCGCTCTGCGTCCATCAGTCGCAGGATGTCCGGCAGTTCCCGGGCCGTGTCCTGTGTCGGGGTGAAACGCATACCGACCTTGATGCCGGCATCACGGCACAGGCGGATGGCGTTCAGCGAGGCGTCGAACGCGCCGGCCTTCTGCCGGAAGCGGTCATGCGTCTCGCGCATGCCGTCGAGACTGATGCCGACATAGTCATAACCGATGGCCGCGATTTGCCCGATATTGTCGGCGTTGATCAGCGTGCCGTTGGTGGACAGACCGACATAGAAACCCGTCTCTTTCGCACGGGCGGAGATCTCGAAGATGTCCGGTCGCAGCAGGGGTTCGCCGCCGGACAGGATCAGGACCGGGACACCAAAGCGCTTGAGGTCATCCATGACCGTAAAGACCTCGCCAGTGTTCAGCTCACCGGGAAAGTCGATATCGGCAGAGATCGAGTAGCAGTGTTTGCAGGTCAGGTTGCAGCGGCGTATCAGGTTCCAGATCACCACCGGGCCGGCGGGCGACCGTGCCGGGGGCAGTGTGTCGGGTGCCGGTTGTGCCAGCGCCTGCATGTAATGTGAAATTCTGAACATGTCAGCCTCCCAGTCGCAGACCGGTTTTTTTCAGGATCCGGCTGCTGAACAATATATCATGCCGGCGTTGCCGGTCACCGAGGAGTGCGGCGATTTGCTCCACCTGCCTGGCCACTTCTTCCCGGCTGTGGCCATGCACCATGGCGAACAGGTTGTAGGGCCAGTCCGGCAGTTGCCGCGGGCGATGATAGCAGTGGCTGACGAAATCCAGCTCGCCGACTTCCCGGCCTACTGCGTGGATGACCTCGTCCGGGACATCCCAGACCGACATGCCGTTTGCGACATAACCCAGCCGGTAGTGGTTCGGCACCACGCCAATGCGGCGGATGCGGCCATCGGCCAGCATGGCATTGAAGCGTTCCATGATCAGCGCGGGTGTCACGCCGAGTTCGCTCGCCAGCCAGTGGTAGGGCCGGGCATCCAGCGGCAGGCCGGTCTGGGTGGCGAGGACGATGCGCCGGTCCAGCTCAGGCAGGCTCTCGTGCAGAAATTCCTGGCTGGCTGTGGTCACAGGCTAGCCCTCATACCGTGAAGTGCAGGCCGACATAGAACTCCTCCAGCTTGGGCAGGTTGAAAACACTGAGTCCGGTCTGTGCTTCGATGCTGTCGATGGCTGCCTGCAGCGCCGCGGGTGTTTCCGTGGCCAGTACGAACCACATGTTCATGTCGTGATCGCGCTGGTAATTATGCGCGACTTCAGGATGGGCATTGACCATTTCCGTGACCGTCTCGAACCGGTCGTGCGGGACGCGTATGGCGCACAGGCTGAGGGCGCCGCCCATGTTCTCGGCATGATACATCGGGCCGAAGCGTGTCAGCAGGCCGTCATCCAGCATGCAGCCGATGCGGGTGATGAGTTCGCTCTCGGTACTGCCAAGCCGGCCGGCCACCTCGCGATAGGGATATTCGCATACCGGGAAGCCGCCCTGCAGCTCGTTGATGATGCGGCGGTCCAGCGCGTCCATCAGCGCGGCATCCGGTAATAGGCGCCGCGCTGCTTGAACCGCCGGCCGCTGAACAGCACTTCGTGCGGGATGGCCTCGATGTCCAGTGCGGCGGCCATGCGATCGATACATGCCAGGACCTCTGCGCGGTCATGGCCGTGCACCATGCAGAACAGGTTGTAGCGCCAGTCGGGCAGGCGACGCGGTCGCTGGTAGCAGAGCGTGACACAGTCCTGGTTACCCAGTTGCAGGCCAAGGTCCTCGACCCGCTCGTCGGGTACATCCCAGACGACCATGGCATTGGCACGGTAGCCCAGCTCGTGGTGGCGGACAACGACACCGAGGCGCTTGATGACACCGCTGTCGAGCATGTCCTGCAGGCGCTCGATAACCTCGCCCTCGGAGCAGCCGATGCGTTCGGCGATCGCCTGGTAGGGGCGTGGCACGAGGGGCAGGCCATCCTGGATGGCCGCGATCAGGTCTTCTGCACAGCCGGTTGATGCTGGCTTGACCGGCGTCGCCGGTGTGGTCTGGCGCGGACCGTTAATGGCGCTGTCGTCTGCCTGGTGACTGAACGGCAGGTGGAAGCCCAGGTCGATGTGGAAGTCCCTGAGCAACGGCAATGACATGACGTCAAACCCGGTCTCCTGCCGAATGGCGTCGAGTGTCTGCTCGACTGCCCCGGCGTTTTCTGCCGTGAGTACAAACCAGAGGTTGTAACGGTGTTCACGTTCGTAGTTGTGGTTGACCTGCGGAAAGCGGTTGACCCGCGCCGCGACCTGTTCGAGTTGCGCTTCAGGCACGGCCATCGCGGCCAGGGTACTGGCGCCGATGGTATTCGGCCGGAATACCGGGCCGACCCGGCTGACCACGCCACTGACCTGCAACTCCTGCAGCTGCTCGAGCAGGTCCTCCGGGCTGGTATCCAGTTCCCGGGCAAGCCGGTCAAACGGTTGCGGGTTGAGCGGGAATTCCCTCTGGAAGTCATTCAGCAGACGTCGGGTCAGCGGCTTCATGGCTAGAGTCCGATCCGGTGTGCGCGATGGGTAAAGAAGATGCCGCTGGGCTTGCTGGCCGGGAGTTCGGCCGTCTTCGTCAGGCTGCCGGTGTCATAGACATCGATACGGTCCTCATCCCGCACCGAGAGCCAGACCTTTTCACCACGCGCCGTGAATTCCATGTGCAGGACCGCCTTGCCCGGCTTCAGGGTCTTGATGACGGTGTGTGACTCGACGTCGATGACCTGCACCGTGTCGTTGTCCGGATGGGCGAAATTGACCCACACCTGGCGGCCATCGGGGCGGGCCATCACGAAGACCGGCTGCCCGTGGACGGCGATCGCGGCCTGCTGTTTCCAGCTGTCGGTGTTCACCACCAGGACCTTGTGCTGACCGACGGCGGGCATAAAGGCCTGGCGACCGGCCATGGCCCAGCCCTCGAGGTGCGGCATCTTGTAGACGGGCAGTTTCTCGTCATGCACGGCATAACCCTGCAGGATCCGGCGTACGCCCTGTTCCGGGTGCCACAGGTCAAGCAGTGCCAGGCTGTCATCGCCAAACAGGCCGGCAATGTAGTAGCGGCCATCCGGGGTGATCAGTGCGTCGTAGGGGGCGCGTCCGATCTTCTCGAAGCGGGTAATCTCCGGTTTGGCCGGGTTGGCCATGTCGGCGATCCAGATCTGGTCCGCGTCGTACAGGCTGAAGACGAAGCGGTTGCCGGGGGCATCGACCAGGCCGATGACCTTGGAATATTTTCCGGGTGCGTACTCGGCCGGAATATCGGCGACCGGCTCCAGCGTCGCGGCATCAAACACCCGCACACCACCCGGCTCGTAATTCGACACGGCTACCAGCTTGCCATCCTGCGAGATTGCGCCACCAATGCTGTTGCCGGACTGCATGATGCGCTTGTCGAGTGTGCCGGTCAGCAGGTCGACGCGGGTCAGGCCGCCATCACGACCGAACACGTAGGCATAACGGGCATCGCGGGAGAAGACCACGGAGGCATGCGACAGGTCACCGAGGCCGTCGATCTCGGCCAGCCGGCTGTCGGTGGTGTGTTCAACAACCAGCAGCTGGCCGCTGGCCCGTTCAATGACCACGCCGAGATCACCGCTGCCGCGCAGCTCCGCGAGCAGTGGCAGGCTGAGCAGCAGGGCGCCGGCAAAGAGCCATGACTTCATGGCGTGTCTCCCGGTTGCAGCAGGTAGTCCACCAGCCAGGCGATGTC
>CAMYKJ010000092.1 GCA_947258945.1 uncultured Ectothiorhodospiraceae bacterium | reverse complement strand
ACTGCGCGCACACCGGCGCCCTGTTCGATGTTGTGACTGCCTTCCTTGACGATGCCGTCTTCCAGTACCCAGGACTCGTAACGGGTGGACTGGAAATACAGGTCGCCGCTGTCGACGGCGTGCGCAAGCAGCTTGCCGAACACCTTGTCGAGATCGTTCTCGTCGATGCCGGCCGGTGCCAGCAGCCGCCGGCGTGCAATATCGAGGCTACTGTCCGGCATTGTTCAGGCACTGCAGGCGGCGGTGCTCGATACTCGGAAAATTCCGCCGTGCATTTTGCAGGCGGCCCAGCTCGATATCGGCACACACCACGCCGGGGCCGCGCGCGAGGCTGTTCATGACCGTTCCCCACGGATCAACGATCATGCTGTGGCCGTAGGTCTCGCGCCCGCTCAGGTGGTAACCGCCCTGGTCCGGCGCAATCACGTAACAGAGGTTTTCAATGGCCCGCGCCCGCACCAGCACCTCCCAGTGGGCACGACCGGTGATGGCAGTGAAGGCGGACGGCAGCACCAGGATCTCCATGCCGGCCTCGAGCTGCTGGCGAAACAGTTCCGGGAAGCGCAGGTCGTAGCACACCGCCACGCCCATGCGGCCAAAGGGTGAGTCGATCACCACGACCTCGTTACCGGGCTCGATGGTCTCCGACTCGGTGTACTGTTCGTCGCTGTCGACCAGTTCGACATCGAACAGGTGGATCTTGTCATAGCGCGCGGCCTGACAGCCCTTGTCATCGAAGACCAGGCAGGCGGCCCGTACCTTGTTGTCATCCTCTGTCTGCAGCGGGATGGTGCCGCCCACCAGCCAGATGCCGTGACGCGCCGACTGCTCGGAGAGGAACGTCTGGATGGCGCCACTGCCGGGTGTCTCGCGCGCCTCGACCTTGTCGGTCTCGGTGTTACCCATCAGGGCGAAGTTTTCGGGCAGGACCACCAGCCGGGCCTTCTGGCTGACAGCCTCCTGTATGAGGCGCTCCGCCTCCAGCAGGTTGGCGCCGATGTTCGGCCCCGAGGCCATCTGGATACATGCAACCACACTCATCGTGTTTCTTTCATCTCCTGCGTCAGGACAAAACAGAATACCACAGTCGGCCCGGCCTCACCGGCAGCCGCGTTACTCGTCGAATATGTCGAAATCGCTCACATCCGTGCCGGTATCTTTAACGATCCGGGTCACTTCCGGCGCATCCCAGGAACCGACTACCATGTACTGCTCGCGCGCCATCTCGTTCAAACCGAACCTGCCTTCCAGGAGCTTCTCCGCAACCAGGGCGGCCGCACCAACTGCCGGTCCGCCGACAAGGGCCCCGGCCAGTGGCAGGCTCGAATCGAGATATGGTGTCACGGTGACGAGTTCATCGTAGTCCTTGTCGACGAGACCGACACGCCCGGAGATTTCGATCTTCGCTGCGGGCCCGTCGACGACCAGGTCATTGGTATAGGCGTTGCCGTGATCGAGCACAAAGTTGCCGGTGATGCGCTCGAAGTTGAAGCCCTCGCCAAACAGGTCGGAGAAGTCCAGCCGCAGGCGCCTGGGCAGCTTGCCGAGACTCAGCAAACCGAGTGCGCGGCCCGCACCCGGCTCGATATCGAGCAACTGTCCGTCCTTGATTTTCACCGCCAGCTTGCCGTCGAGTATCTCCGGCGAGAATCCCGTCAGCGGGGCGGACCAGGCCACCTGCAGGGTGCCGTAAAGCTCACCGTTCTTGATGGTCTTTTCATAGCCGAACACTTCCAGCAGATCATCCATGCGTCCCTTCGTCACCTTCATGTCAATACGACTCTGGTGCCTGCTGCCCGTCATATGCCAGCTGCCATTCAGGCGCATGGACAACAGGTCCGAGGAAAGCGCCAGCCGCTCGATCTGGTACTTGTTGTCCGCCAGGGGAGCGGCCTTCAGGTCGAACTGGCCGAAGTTCACGTCGTTATAGACCAGCTCACGGGCGGTGAGTTGCAGCTCGGGCAGATCCGCCGGTGTTATGCTCAGTTCCGTCAACGGCACTGCATCCGGCGACTTCTTTTTCAAGGCCAGCCGCTGCATGTTCATGACGATCTTCTCGATGCCCTGCCCGGCACGCATCAGCTCGATCTCGCCCCGGTTCGAATCGCCGCTGACTGTGATGGTCGAGTTAAGCCCGGCGGACGTGGAGGCAAGCTGCAGGTCATTCACCTGGTAGCCCATGATTTCCAGCGCACCGATGTCCAGGGCAAGGCGCAGGGGGACGGCCGGACCGTCCTGCCCCTTGCGCAGCCACGGTTGCCAGTCGGACAGGCGCACGACATCGAGTCGGCCGCCAATCAATAGATCGGCTGTATCGGGCAGGCGGGCCTCGCCGCCACCGAGACTGAGCATGCCGCGCTGCAGGCGAGTGGTCTCCTGCTGGCTTTCGAGTAACAGTTTCCCGCGTATTTCCTCACCGTAGGCCAGCGTGACGAACTGGTCCCGGTGCCTCACATTGTCGATCTCGATGGACAGCGGCCGCACGCTGCGTGCGTCCTTGCCCAGCGGCGCCGGCAGGTCAATGGCCGTGCCCGCCAGGCTGGAAGTCACCCGCACACCCACGTTGCCCGCTTCACCGCGCGCCGGCGCGCCGCGCACCGAGAGCCGGATCTGCCAGTCGCTCTCGCCGGTCACGGCCTTGCGCAACGGATCGTCCGTCTCGAGCAGGGCATCGATGAGCCCCAGTTTCCCGCTGAGCCGGATGTGGGTGTCGGGCTTGCCCGGCTCGCCCCAGACCCGCGCATCGGCCGGGCGTCCGAACAGGATCGCCTTCAGGCCATCGCCCTCGATGCCTTCGTCATCGAAGGTCAGCACCCCGCGAATGTCACTCAGGGCAATTATGCTGTCCCTCATCTTCAGGGTGTTGTCGCGCAGTGTGATGCGGCCGGCGACACTCAGCTCGCGCTGCTCGCCGCTCAACGGGATGTCAATATCGAGTTGCAGACCGCAGGTACCGGTGGCAGTGGCACGGTCGACGAAGCCACCGAAGCGCTCGCCCAGCGGGCTGCTGCCCAGCTCGGCCAGCATGACCGGCAGCTGGCCGCTCACGCTGCCGTCAATGGTGAGGCGGGGATTTGCCAGGTCTTGAATGCGTGCGCGTACCTGCTGCAACGCGGCGGTACGGATCCTGCCACGCTGACTGCCGATGTCCATCGATCGGCCGGTAAAATCCACCTGCGCATCGAGGCCCGTGATCGGTGTCCACTCGTCGTTGTAATCCAGCGTGGCATTGAATACCGGCAGGCGCACCTCGAGCAGTCCTTCGCCGTTATCGAACGGCAGCTGGTCGAGCCGACCGAGGATGCGTACCGTGCCGTCCCGCACCTGGCCTGAAACCAGGCTATTATCCAGCCAGGCCACACCGTTCGCGGACATGACTCGCGCCGGCAGGTAGTGGCTGATGCTACCGAGATCGGCGGACTCGACGGCGATATTCAGATCCAGGTGGGTACCGCCACCGCTGGCGGGCAGCGTCAGCCTGAAATCACCCAGCAACGCCAGGTGGGGATTGACCACGGCTAGCCGGTCAGTAGTAATGCGCATGGCGTCCGCGTCACGCTGCCAGCGCAGTTCGCCCCGTAATTCACTGACTGCGAGGATGTCGCGGAACACGCGACTGTCCGTGACATCGACATCCCGGCTGTCGATACTCAGTGTGCCGGCCTGCGCGGATCCGCTAATCACGCCGTCCAGGCCGGCCAGGTAAGGTGTTGTTGCGGTTTCCGCAACCCCGAATTCACTGAAACGGGCGAAAATGCCGTCGACCTGCATCCCGTCAACGTTGCGCAACAGCAGGACATCGAGCGCATCGAGCATGCCGGTCGGCTTCAGGGCAGCCAGTTCACCGAAGCGTGTCGTATCCAGGCCCGGAACGGCAGGCAGCAGTTGCCACAGGTCGTCCAGGACCAGCTGCGCGGCACTGATACGCAGGTGCCGCGGCTCACCGCCCGCTGTGCCCGCGATGGACACATTGAACGGCACCCACTGCCGGTCCGCCTGTTGCGCAGACAAAACCTGCAACACGGCCTTCCAGTCCCCGTCCGCCTGTTGCCAGCCCAGCCGGAGACCCAGCGCGTCCGCGCTGAACACATGTTGCCGGTCACCGGCCCCGCGTTCGGCATACAGGTCGCGCATATCCAGCTCACTGCTGACGGCAGCGACATGACCGGCCTCTATATCAACCCACAGCCGCAAATCGACAATGCCGCGCACGACCGCTTCCTCTTGCCAGTATTGCAGGAGGGACGGCAGGGACAGCTGCTGCCCCTTGATATAGGCGCGTCCCCGCCAGGTACCCATATCCGGCTCGCTGCCGGTGAACAGG
>CAMYKJ010000091.1 GCA_947258945.1 uncultured Ectothiorhodospiraceae bacterium | reverse complement strand
TTCGGCAAAACCCGCGGTACAGGCGACCAGTTCATCGCGGTATTTCCTGACTACCGCGAGCTCCTCGCCCGACAGACGCAGAACATATTTATAGTCGCGAGAATGATAATGTGATCCGACGCGGACTTGCATGCAATTACCGGCCTCCATGCCGGCAACCCCCCCCCGCTTTGTATTTTTTTCAGTCATTATATTTTTTACTGTATTTTGCAGGCCGCACAGGCGAGCGCTGCGTCGTGCAACCGCATGTTAAACAGCAAACAACAAAAACCACCCGAGCAGCCCGGTCAGGCCTTCAGGTCAGACGAACACTTGCGATTACCCCGACAACAATAGACGTTGTTATTAACTTTATATACTTGCTGTTAGGGCGGAATCTAGCACAGCCCGCCCGGCAAATAAAGGCCGGGCAGACGTTGAAAAAATGGCACTTGAGATGGAGCTGCGCGCTGTAGAGCGAGGGTCAGGACTGGCGCTGCATGCCGTACTTGCGCAACTTCTCGACCAGGGTTGTACGGCGCATACCGAGCCGCTTGGCGGCATGTGCCACGACGCCGCCGGTATCGGCCAGGGCCTGCTTGATATAACTCACCTCAAGCAGGCTGAGGTGTTCTTTCAGGTTCATGCCATCACGCGGCAGGCGCGGATCGAGATCGTGTGATGTGACCGGTGTTCCGATCAGGGCATCAGCCACCTGTGCCGGCAGTTCATCGTCGTGCCCGGGATCGTGCTGACGAAACTTCTCCGGCAGATCACCGGCATCGACCACCCCGTATGGATGCAGGATTGCCAACCGCTCGATCAGGTTCGCCAGCTCCCTGACATTGCCTGGGAAGTTGTACTGGCACAGTGAATAAATCGCGCCCGGGGAGAGCCGGACGGAACCGCGTTTCTCGTACTCGATGCGACGCACCAGTTCGTTGACGAGCAGCGGGATATCCTCTACGCGGTCTGCCAGCGAAGGCATCTCGATCGGAAATACGTTCAGGCGATAGAAAAGATCTTCACGAAATTCGCCCTGCACGATCGCTTCCTCGAGATTCCTGTGGGTGGCTGCAATGATGCGGACATCCGAGGTAATACTCTTGTTCGAGCCGACCCGCTCGAAGGTGCGTTCCTGCAGGACGCGCAGTATCTTCACCTGCATCTGCAGGCTCATGTCCCCGATCTCGTCGAGGAACAGTGTGCCGCCCTCCGCCATTTCGAAGCGGCCCTGGCGATCGTTGATCGCCCCGGTAAAGGCGCCCTTGCGGTGTCCGAACAGCTCCGACTCAAGCAGGTCACCCGGAATTGCGCCGCAGTTTACGGGAACAAACGGCTTGTCACGACGCGTTGAGTAATAGTGCAGGTTCCTTGCAACGACTTCCTTGCCGGTACCCGACTCACCCAGTATCAGGACATTCGCGTCGCTGTCAGCCACCTGCTGGATAAGTTTGCGGACATTCTGAATGGCCCGGCTGCTGCCTACCAGGCTGCGAAACAGGTCGACCGGCCGCTGTTCTGACGGCGACGCCCGGTGAGACTCGGTATAGATTTCCGCCTGGTGCAGCGCGCTGGTCAGCTGGGTGTAATTCGGCGGCAACTCCAGCCGTCCCAGGATGCACGAACCCGAATCAATGGTGACCGTGGGTTCCTTGCCCTTGTCACTCAGGAGATACACGGGCAGGTGCTCATCAAACTGGTGGATCTCGTTGAGAATGGCAGACAGCTGTTTACCCGAATTGCACGAGCCCAGCATGACGGCCTGCAGCTGTTCCTTATCGTCAACGGCTTCCTTCCAGCGGTCGACATCCTTCACCAGCACCGGGCTGGAGCCGATGAAATTCAGCACGGACTGCAGTTCCTTGCCGATAGTGGGATCAGACTCTAATACCAGGACCCTGAATTCTGTTTGCATTCGCATTCCCGAACGAGTGAATGTGCCCCGGCTTCAGTACAAGCGGGTACGTATATGTGTTCCTGCTTAATCCCCTATATTTGAGACGGATATTATCCAGTCCGTCAAGGTAATGTCAAAGTAATCTGCAGTGGCCCGAAGGGCTGGCAGCCACACTGCGGCATCCATCCATTTACCCTTTGTAAACAATTTGCTTCTTTTACCTCATCATTCAGCGGAATGTGCCCTTTGTAAACAATTTGCTTCTTTTACCTCATCATTCAGCGGAATGTGTCCTTTGTAAACAATTTGCTTCTTTTACCTCATCATTCAGCGGAATGTGACGCAAATGAACCCTGAATATCAACACTGGATCAACGGTATCCATTATCCGACAACCGGTCCGGCGGAAGGGAGCGGACGCTGTCGAGGTCGTTTCGTGACACGTGTCATTCAAGATTTGGCCGCTTTGTGCGCGAGGCCTCAAAACCGGATTAAACCCGCCGGCCTGCCAGACGATATGTTACATGAGCCCGTTACACACGGGGAGAATAATAGTGAGGAAAAACGACTCGTTGCAGGCTGAGAAAACGGACAATTAATGCTCATACCCTTCAGACCAAATCCCGAATTTGACATCTATCGTGTCGATGCCATACGCAGTCAGCTGGACGAGGATATTTACTTCGTCGATTCTCAGCAGATTGCCGATAAATTTATCGACCTCGAAACCGCGCTTTTGGGAAACAGCTAGTCCCGGCCACCGGGACACGTTAGCGCATCGACCACTCGACACCCGCCTGCCCTGGTCCCGGTGACCATGGTATCCATTCAGCGCGTAGTGCTAGAATAACTCAAACACCCGGCAGCCCTGTCTGCCCGGTGCGGTGACGGGGCCGTAGCTCAGCTGGGAGAGCGCGTCGTTCGCAATGACGAGGTCGGGAGTTCGATCCTCCTCGGCTCCACCAAATTACACAGCCCCGGTAGCTCAGCTGGATAGAGCGAGCGCCTCCTAAGCGCTAGGTCGGACGTTCGAATCGTCTCCGGGGCACCAAATACATCCTCAAATCCAACAGACGGTTCGAACGTCCGACGTTTCAATCAGTTCGTTCGACAAGCGGCGGCAGCCGCGCAGAACGCCGGCTTTGCCGGCGGCCCGAAGGGTGAGGCCCGCAGGGCCGAATAATCGTCTCCGGGGCACCAAATACATCCACGACTCCAACAGACGGTTCGAACGTCCGCCGTCGAGTCAGACCTTGCGCCGCGCGCTGATGACGTTCTGCAACTGCCCGATTCGGGTGAGTACCCGGCTCAACTGGCTGATATCGGCAATCTCCAGCGTCAGGTTCATGTAGGCAATGCCATCTTGCGCATCCGTGCGGGTATTCGCGCTGGTCAGGTTGATCTTTTCACTTGCCAGCAACGACGTGATATCACGCAACAGGCCGGCGCGGTCGTAGGCCTCGACCAGGATATCCACCTGGTAACCGGCCTCGTCCGGCTGGCCCCAGTCAACGGTGATCAGCCGGTCGCGGTCCTCGCCCCGCAAACGCAGGATATTGCCGCAGTCCTGCCGGTGTATGGTGACGCCGCGGCCGCGCGTGATATAGCCGATGATCGGATCATTCGGCACCGGCCGGCAGCAGCGGGCCGTGGTCGTCATCAGATTGCCAACGCCCTGGATATCAAAGCCGCCCGCAGTGCCCGCTTTCTTCTTGCGACGCTGGCGCCCCTGGCGCGGTTTGAGCGGTTCCTCCTTCGGCACCAGTTCGCCCAGCGATCGGGCCAGCTGGCCCGTGGTGATTTCGCCGCTGCCCAGCGCCACCAGGAATTCGTCCACTTGCCGTCCCCTGAAACGCTCGGCGATTTTCTCGGCGGCAATAGCCGAGAGTCCCACCCGATGCAGTTCACGGTCCAGGATTGACCGGCCGGCACCGAGATTGTGCTCGTAATCCTGTTGCTTGAACCAGGCACGCACCCGCGACCGCGCGCGCGAAGTATGCAGATAACCCAGGTGGCTGTTCAGCCAGTCGCGGCTGGGCCGGCCCTGCCTGGTGGTGAGGATTTCCACCTGCTCGCCGTTTTGCAACGAATAGGTCAGCGGCACGATGCGGCCGTTGACCTTGGCACCGCGACAGCGGTGACCCACCTCTGTATGCACTGCATAGGCGAAATCGAGCGGTGTAGCGCCCTGCGGCAGGTCGATGATCCTGCCCTGCGGGGTCAGCACGTAGACACGGTCCTGGAAAGCCTCGGACTTGAAGCGGTCGACGAAATCGGTTGCGGTGCGCTCCTCTTCCCGCCATTCAAGCAGCTGGCGCAGCCAGGTAATTTTCTCTTCGTAGCCGGCGTTGGTGCCGCCGCCTTCCTTGTAACGCCAGTGGGCGGCCACAACCGCGGTATGCAGCGACCGATAGAGGTTTTCCTTGGGATTGGCGATATAGTCATCGAACTCCCTGGGGATGTGCCGCCACAGGCCGTGCACGATGCCCAACGCTGCATAGCAATCCTTTTCCTCGTCGACCAGGATACGCACGGCGTGCATATCGAAGATCTGTTCGAAACCCAGCTGCTTGCGCTGCATCTTCCGCCAGATGCTGTAGATGTGTTTCGAGCGGCCCGTTATGGTGGCGTCGATACCCGCCTCTGCGAGCTGCTGTTCCAGAATCCCGATCACACGACTGATATAGGATTCCCGGTTTGTGCGCTTTTCGGCAAGCTGCCGGGCAATCTCCTGATAGGCCTCCGGCTCCAGGTAGCGCAATGACAGGTCTTCCAGCTCCCACTTGATTTGCCAGATGCCCAGACGGTTGGCAAGTGGCGCATAGATATCGAGCGTCTCCTGCGCTATCCGCCGCTGCCGGTCTCTGTCGAGATGACGGAGGGTGCGCATGTTATGCAGCCTGTCCGCAAGCTTGATGAGAACAACGCGAACATCTTCGGCCATTGCCAGCAACAGCTTGCGCAGGCTCTCGGCCTGTTCGGCATCCTTGTGCAGGACGCTTTCCTGCTGACGAAATTCACCGATGCGTTCCATCTTGGTGACGCCGTCAACCATACGGGCAATGGTCGGTCCGAAATCATCGCCCACCTGACCGAGTGTCGTCGATGTGTCCTCGACGACATCATGCAACACGGCGGCAACCAGCGTTTCATAGTCCAGGTTGAGTTCGTCAAGGATTTCGGCAACGGCCAGTGCATGCAGGTAATAGGGCTCCCCGGATTTCCGCAGCTGGTCGTGGTGGGCATTACAGGCGGTCTCGATGGCCAGGCTCAGCGCCTTGCCATGCTCCGGGGTATGGCGGGCCAGCAGCGCAGCAACGCGCTGCCGGTCGGCTGCGTCAATGCACTCCATTCCGGAATCGCCCTGATTACCTGTCATGCTCACGCTTCATCACCATATCGGCCGACCGCGGTTGGGGCTGGCTCGCTCGATCGGCCATCCCCAAGCCTCTGTCTAATAAGGATCTGTTTTGATTGAGAATAGTCGAACAGGGTGTGGACGGCAACGCGATTGGCATGGCAGCAAGATACAACCACCGGCGCAGATACGGTATTTGGCAGGCCCGGGTCAGCCGGCCGCCGGTTTCGGGGAAGTCCTTCCCTGGTGGCCTGTTTCGGGGCTGACCACGGACAGCGGCACGGCCGCCTGGGTGTGTGGCGCAATCTTGCCGGAC
This sequence comes from uncultured Ectothiorhodospiraceae bacterium, assembly GCA_947258945.1. Lineage (GTDB taxonomy): Bacteria > Pseudomonadota > Gammaproteobacteria > UBA9214 > UBA9214 > UBA9214. Next base: position 1,400 of record CAMYKJ010000091.1, on the reverse strand, counting down.
GGATCCGTGAAATTGTCATTGAGAACCTGGACATTTTCATTGGCCTCGGCAATGACCTTGCGCAGGCGTTTGCGTGTGCGTGCGTTCCAGCCCAGCGGCAGGCGCCTGAACAGGCTGGCCCAGGGACGGGTATTGAAGATAAAGGCACTGCGCAGACGACCGCGCTCGAGTCCCGGGGCGTACTGCCTGTCGATCCGCCGGAGTATGCGTCCGGCCATGAGCTTGCGCGCCCTGAAGTGCAGGAAGCTGAACAGGATCACGACGGCCGCGAGCGCGATGAGCGACCAGGCGATGTTGCCCGTCGACCCCTCCCACCAGGAAGGCGCACTCCATTGCCAGCCATCCCGCATGCCCAGCCAGCCTGCCGCAACGACGGCGAGCACTGCGAAGACACCGGCAATCGCACCATCGGCCCACAGGACACTGCGCCGCCATTGTGTCCGGTAGGCAGTCAGCCTGGGTACCAGCTTGTCTTCGATGTGATAGGCCAGCTTTTCAAGTGCCCCGGTGATGCGGTAGGAGCGCTCCACACCAACGCGACTGATGCGCTGATGAATCGGACCGCCGCGTCGGGATTGTAAATACAGTAAAAGCGACCGGCCGTCAGGCCCTCCTGTGCGAGTGCGCGCTGCCAGGCACCGACGACCTCTTCCGGGTTATCATCCCTGGCGGTGGTGTCCATCTGGTTGAGTATGAAAACGAACTTCGTTGCATCCGGGCGGTGGATGGTATCGCCGACCAGGTGTTTGAGGGTGTCGCGCATGGCGCCCGGCTCCGGGTGACGCGCATCGAAAAACACCAGCACCAGGTCGGACAGGTCGATAATATGGTCTGTCAGGCGCAGGGTGGCATTGCGCTGCGAGTCCGCGTCGAAACCGGGCGAATCGATGAGGATGCGCCCGTGCAGCTTGCTGCTGGCACTGGTCTTGAGTTGCAGGTAGGTATCGACCCGTCGTCCTTCACCGCGCGCCACCTTCTCGAGCTCATTGCTGATCTGGTAGAAGGGAAAACGCGGATCGGCATCCAGCGCCGACCCGGGCAGTGTTTGCGCGTGCTGCTCGCTGCCGTAGCAAATGACGGTGAATTTGTCGTCGACCGCCTGGTTACCGGTCTCCTGCAGGGTCTCGCCGAGAAAATGATTGATAAAGGTCGATTTGCCGGCGGAGAACGTGCCCAGCACGGAAATCATCGGCCACCAGGAGATCTGTGTCGCGAACGACTGTTCGGCATCCAGCAGACCCAGCGAACGACCGACATCATCGAGATGCCGGTAGCTTTGCACGACCGAGACGAGTACCGGATTTTCCTTTTTCAGCTGCGCCTCGAGACTGTTGAGGCGTTGCCTGATGGTTTTGCCTGCCCTGGACATCGTTTGGTTTCCTGCAGGTTCAGTGAACAGT